>JBIOXX010000248.1:0-4606 GCA_044869875.1 bacterium
CATGAAAAGCTCGAAAGAGCAGATGCCCACGACCATTTCAATTATCCAAGCTTGGTCTTAACCGTCTCCAGCAAATAGCATTCGACGATGTCGCCGGCCTTCATATCGTTGAAATTTTCGAAGCCGAGCCCGCACTCGTAGCCCTTCTCGACTTCCCGGGCGTCATCCTTGAAGCGTTTCAAGGACGAGAGCTTGCCCTCGTGCACGATGACGCTGTCGCGGAGCAGCCGAACGTTGGCATTGCGCTGAAGCTTTCCATCGACCACGTAGCAGCCGGCGACGTTGCCGACCTTGCTGATGTTGAAGACCTCGCGGATTTCGGCCCGGCCGAGGTACTTCTCTCGGATGGTCGGCTCGAGCAAGCCTTCCATGGCTTTCTTTACGTCTTCGACCGCGTCGTAGATGATCTGGTAGACCTTGATCTCGACGCCTTCCTGCTCCGAAACCTCGCGGGCCTTGGTGTCGGGACGGACGTTGAACCCGATGATGACCGCGTCGGAGGCGCTGGCCAGCATGACGTCGGACTCGGTGATGCCGCCGACACCGACGTGGATGACATTGACCCGGACCTTGTCGGTCGAGAGCTTTTCGAGCGAGGCCTTGACCGCCTCACTGGAGCCTTGGACGTCGGCCTTCAGAATCAAAGCCAGCTCCTTGGCCTCGCCGGCCTTCAGCTTGCTATAGAGATCTTCGAGGCTCATCTTGGTGCCGCCGCCGATGCGCTGATCGCGGGCCTTCATCTGGCGGTGCTCGGCGACTTGTTTGGCCGCCTTCTCGTCTTCCAAGGCTTGGAGCAGCTCGCTGGCCTGAGGAACCCCGTCGAGGCCCAAGACCTCGACCGGCATGCCGGGACCGGCTTCTTTGACTTGCTCGCCGCGATCGTTGGTCATGGCCCGGACCCGGCCGAACTGGCTGCCGGCCACGATGGCGTCGCCGGAGCGCAGGGTTCCCTCGTGGATTAAGGCGGTGACTACCGGGCCTCGGCCTTTCTCGAGCCGAGCTTCGATGATGACGCCCTTGGCCAGCTTGTTGGGATTGGCCTTGAGCTCCAACATTTCGGTTTGGAGAAAAATACTTTCGAGCAGCTGCGGAACGCCCTCTTTGGTCTTGGCCGACACCGGCACGAAGAGGACGTCGCCGCCCCAATCCTCGGCCAGAAGGCCCTGTTCCGAAAGTTGGCGCTTGACCACGTCGGGAGTGGCGCCCGGTTTGTCGATCTTGTTGACCGCGACGATGATCGGAACTTCGGCGGCTTTGGCGTGGTTGATCGCCTCGATGGTCTGAGGCATCACGCCGTCGTCGGCGGCAACGACCAAAACGACGATGTCGGTGACCGAGGCGCCGCGGGCCCGCATCGCGGTGAAAGCTTCGTGGCCCGGAGTGTCGAGGAAGGTCAGTTCCCGGCCCTCGCCCAAACCGACGCGGTAAGCGCCGATGTGCTGGGTAATGCCGCCAAACTCGCCGGCGGCCACGTCGGCTTGGCGGATGGCGTCGAGCAAAGAGGTCTTGCCATGGTCGACGTGACCCATGACGGTGACGACCGGAGCCCTGGTGATCAAACTCTCGGGAGCGTCTTCCTCGGTCTTGAGAACGTTCTCTTCTTCGAAAGAAGTCTTCTTCACTTCCCATTGATAATCGGCGGCTAAAATCGTGGCGGTATCGAAATCGACGGGATGGTTCAAAGCCGCCATCGTGCCGGTGGCCATCAATTTTTTGATCAGCTCGCCGCTCTTGACGCCGAGCTGTTGGGCCAATTCGTGGACGGTGATGGTATCGCCCATTTTGACGACGCGCTTGATCGCCTTGGGCAAAGTAGCTTCGGTCTTCTTGCCGACCACTCGCGATTTGACTTTACGGCGCTTGGAGCTGCGGCCGGGCTGAAAGACCCGGTCGGCGATGTTGTGAGTCGAAATCCGGGCGATCTGGGAAAGAGTGTTGACCTTGCCGATGCCCTCGATATCCAAGTCTTCGTTCTCGACTTTGGCTTTCTTGCCACCCTTGCGAGCCTTGAGGCGCTTCTCTTCCTCCTCGGTCATCTCGGGTGAAGTGCCGTCTTCGCGGACGCCGGGGCGAGCCGTTGAGGGCCCAACGGTTCCGTCGGCTTTTCGCTTCATGTGCGGAAGCTGAATGATGGTGCCAATCGGCGGCCCTTCGGGCAGGGCCCGGGGACCGACGACCTTGGGCTCTTCGGCCCGGTGCCTGGCGCCGTGGCCACTCGGCGCGGCCTTCGCCGTTTCGGTGGCCGCTTTGGGCGGAGCTGCCTTCTCAACCGGAACTTTGGCCTCCACCGGAAGCGGAGCTTCTTCCTCGACTTGGAGCGGAGCTTCCGGAGCCTCAGGCTCGAGTTGAGGCGCCTCGGCCATCGTTTCGACGGCGGCCTCTTGCGGCGGGGCGGCCTCAACGGCCGCTTCGGCCTCGGCCGGAGCCGGAGCTTCGGTTTCGGCTTTGGCGCGGCGACGAATGATGCCGGGTTTGATGCGTTTTTCGACGACGCCTTGTTTGTTTTCCATAAATATCATTCCCCTTTAAAGGGATATCCTTAGCTTGCTTCCGACGAATTCGACTCGGCCGGCGCCTCTTCGGTGGTAGCTGCGGCCGCAGCCGCGGCCTTGGCTTCCTCGACGGCTTTGGCTTCAGCGGCCGCGCGAGCTTCGGCTTGGGCCTTGGCTTCGGCTTCGGCGCGCTGCTTGGCTTCCTCGGCCTTGCGGGCTTCTTCGCGGAGGAAGATCTCGCTGGGGCGCTGCTCCACCGGCATCTTCATCACATTGACCGCCCGATTGTGAATTTCGGTCAAGCGATCGGGGTTGATGCCCGGCAAGGTTAAAAATTCTTCGAGCGGGGTCTCGGCGATCCCGCGCGTCGTTCGGAAGGCATGGCTGTAAAAAATGCTCGACAGGCTGTCTTCGATTTCCAAATCGACCACCAGCGCCATCTTGGCCCGCTTGGTCATCTCTTCATGCTTGGTTTCGCTGTAAATGTCGATGTTCCAACCGGTCAGTTGGGCGGCCAGCCGGACGTTTTGGCCGCGGCGGCCGATAGCCAACGAGAGCTGGTCGTCGGGAACGATGATTTCCATCGAGTGGTCTTTCTCGTGGATGATGACCTTGGCGACTTCGGCCGGAGCGATGGCGTTGCAGACGAACCGGGCCGGATCCTCGTCCCAGGTGACGATGTCGATCTTCTCGCCGCGCAGCTCTTGGACCACCGATTGGACCCGGCTTCCCTTCATACCGACGCAGGCGCCAACCGGGTCGACGTCGCTGTCCTTGGAGTAAACCGCCACCTTGGCTCGGCTGCCGACTTCGCGGGCGACGTTCTTGATCTCGACGATGCCCTCATTGATCTCGGGAACTTCCATCGCAAAAAGCGAACGGATGAGCGCTGGGCTGCGCCGCGACAAAATAAGCTGGGGACCCTTGGCGCCCTTGCGGAGCTCGAGGAAATAAGCCTGGATCCGCTCGCCGGTCTTGTAGGTCTCGGAAGGAACCTGCTCCGAGCCGGGGATGATGGCCTCGGTCCGGCCGAGATCGACGATCATCGTGCCCTTCTCGAAACGGCGGACGATGCCGGTGATTAACTCGCCAACCCGATCCTTGTATTCGTTATAAATGATGTCGCTCTCGGCTTCGCGGATCTTCTGGATGATGACCTGCTTGGCGGTCTGGGCGGCGATGCGGCCGAACTGATAGGAATCGAGCTTCTCACCGAGCTCGTCGCCGAGCTGAGCTTCGGGATCGAGGTTCTGGGCCTCGGGCAAAGTAATCTGAGTCGCCGGGATTTCGATGTTCTCGACGACGTTGCGGAACTGGAAAAGCTCCACTTCGCCCAGCTCCTCATTATATTGAGCCTCGAGCTCGGCATCGTGGCCGTACTTCTTGCGGGCGGCGGAAACCATAGCGGTCTCGATCGCGTCGACCAAGATCTCCTTGGGAATTCCCTTGTCCCGCTTCACTTGGTCCAAAACCGCGTTCAGGTTGATGAACATCGATTTGACGTTTTCTTTAGAAGTCTTCCTCTTGCGCGGTGGCATGCTAATGACCTTTCTTATGCTGATGCGGACTATTCTTGAGTCCCGCGGCTTTCGCCTCGCTGGCGAAGTAATCCAAATTGGCCTTCTGGACGGCCGCGACGGGAAGACGATGGGTCTTTCCGTCAATCTCGATTTCAATGGCCGGCTCGCCTTCGGTCTCGACCTTGAGCAAGCTCCCCTTGAAGTGGCGCCGGCCTTCCAAGGGCTCATCCGTCGTGATCTGGATGATCTTGCCGACCTGGGCCGCGAAATGCTCGGGCTTGGCTAATGGCCGGTCCAAACCTGGGGAAGAGATCTCCAGATGATAGCGCCCCGAAACGTCGGCCTCAACATCCAGAATCGTGCCCAGCGCCTCGCTGAAGGCCTTGCAGTCGTCGATTCCAAAGCCGCCTTCAAGCCCCAGCCGGTCGAGATAGATCCGAAGCACCCGGATACCTCGCTCCGAAGCGAACTCAGCCTTCAATATCTCGTAACCCATCGACCGGGCCAAGGGCTCGGCTAGATGCAAAATGCTGGCAAGTTCACGATCCATTGCGGAATTCAGGCCCCATTTAAGCAAAAAAAAAAGCGGGGGAA
>JBIOXX010000249.1:0-5485 GCA_044869875.1 bacterium
TGTCGGTCAGGGTCTGGGCCGGCGCGATGGTGATGCTGTCGCCGGTGTGGACGCCCATCGGATCGAGGTTCTCGATCGAGCAGATGATGACGACGTTGTCCTTGGTGTCGCGCATCACCTCGAGCTCGAACTCTTTCCAGCCGAGCAGCGATTCCTCGATCAGGAGCTGGCGCACCGGTGAGGCATCGAGACCGGCGCGGACCTTTTCGCGGTACTCACCCATGTTGTAGGCGACGCTGCCGCCGGTTCCGCCCAGAGTGAAGGCCGGACGGATGATGGCCGGAAATCCGACCTCTTGGACGACTTCCAAAGCTTCTTCGAGGCTGTGGGCCAGGCCGGAGCGCGGCACGTCGACGCCGATGCGGAGCATGCAGGCCTTGAACTCGGCCCGGTCCTCGGCCATCCGGATCGCCTTGAGGTTGGCGCCGATCAACTCGACGTTGTATTTGTCGAGGATGCCGAGCTCGCCCAAGCGCACCGCCAGGTTGAGCGCGGTCTGGCCGCCCAAGGTCGGTAAAATCGCGTCGGGCCGCTCTTTCTCGAGGATGCGGCCGACCACTTCCGGCGTCATCGGCTCGATGTAGGTGGCATCGGCGAAATCGGGATCGGTCATGATCGTCGCCGGATTGGAGTTGATCAGCACGACCTGGTAGCCGTCTTCTTTCAGGGCCTTGATGGCCTGGACTCCGGAGTAATCGAATTCGCAAGCCTGGCCGATGACGATGGGGCCGCTGCCGATGAGCATGATTTTTTTGAGGTCGGTGCGTTTAGGCATTCTATTGGTCCATCATCTTTCGAAATTCTTCGAACAAGTAGAGCGAATCGTGGGGGCCGGGCGAGGACTCGGGGTGGTACTGCACCGCCAGGACACCCTCGTCTTCCTTGCGGAAGCCCGAGACCGTCTTGTCGTTCAAATGGAGGTGGGTCATCGTCCCTGCCTTCTTCAGCGAATCGGGATCGATGGCGAAGCCGTGATTCTGGGCGGTGATCTCGACTTGGCCGGTCTGGAGGTTCTTGACCGGCTGGTTGCCGCCGCGGTGGCCAAACTTGAGCTTATAGGTCTTGGCGCCGAGGGCCAGGCCCAGGATCTGGTGACCCAAGCAGATGCCGAAAATCGGCACCTTGCCGACCAGCTTCCTCGCGTTGTCGATCGCGTAGGTCACCGCGGCCGGATCGCCGGGGCCGTTGCTCAGGAAAACTCCGTCGGGCTTCTCGGCCAGGACCTGCTCGGCCGGCGTCGCCGCCGGAACCACCTTCACTTCGCAGCCGGCGTCGACCAGGTGGCGCAGGATGTTCTTCTTGATGCCAAAGTCGTAGGCCACCACCTTGCGCTTCGGCCGCTTGGCATCAGGCTTGAGCAGGCCGGCTTGGGCGACCGAGTAGGTCCCTTCCTTCCAAACGTAGGGCTTGTCGCAGCTGACGTCCTTGACCAGGTCCTGACCCTCCATCGAAGGCAGGGCCTTCACCTTCTTCTTGAGCCGCTTCAAATCGAAGTCTTGGGTCGAGATCAGTCCCGGCTGGGCGCCCTTGTCGCGGAGATGGCGGACCAAAGCCCGGGTATCGATGCCCTCGATGCCCGGAATCTTGTGGTGCTTGAGGTAATCGCCCAGCGATTCGCTCGCCCGGTAGTTGCTATAAACTCGGGAGTACTCCTTGACGATGAAGCCCTCGACCTGGGGCACAGCCGACTCGACGTCCTCAGCGTTCACGCCATAGTTGCCGATCATCGGATAGGTCATCGTGACAATCTGACCTTTATAAGAAGGATCGGTGAGGATCTCCTGATAGCCGACCATCGAGGTGTTGAAGACCACCTCGCCGCTGGCGTCGTCGGCATAGCCGAAGGAGCTGCCTTCGAAGGTCGTTCCGTCCTGCAAGATCAATAGGGCTCGGTCTTTCTTCAATAACATCCTATTCTCCATGCACTCGCTTGCCGTCGACCCAGGTGCTCAGCACCCTTCCCTTCATATCCCAACCCTCGAAGGGTGAATTCCGGCTCTTGGAAAAACCCTCGGCCGCGCGATAGGTCCAAATGCTATTCAAATCCAACAAAGCAAGATCGGCGGGGCCGCCCACTTTAATTCCTTGGTAGGGCCGACGCAAGATCGACAATGGCGCCGAAGTGAAGGCCTCGACCATCCGTTTCAAGCTCAATTTCCCATTGTCGACCAGCCGCAAAGCTAGAGGCAGCGCGGTTTCGAAGCCGAGGATCCCGAAAGCGGCCTGATCGAACTCGACCTCCTTGTCAACCGTGGCGTGGGGCGCGTGATCGGTGGCGATGCAGTCGAGGGTTCCGTCGGCCAAACCGGCAATCACCGCCTGACGATGGGCTTCGCTGCGGAGCGGCGGGCACATCTTGGCGTGGGTGTCGTAGTCGCCGACCGCGGCGTCGGTCAAGGTGAAGTGATGGGGGGCGGCCTCGCCGCTGACGTTCAATCCCTCTTGCTTGGCCCGGCGGATCAGCTCGACCGAGCCGGCGGTGCTGACGTGGGCGACGTGAAGATGAGCTCCGGTCAAGCGGCTCAAATAGATGTCGCGGGCGACGACGATGTCCTCAGCCTCGGCCGGCATGCCCTTGAGGCCGAGCCGGCAACTCACCTCGCCCTCGTGCATCACGCCGCCCTTGGCCAGGTTGGCGTCGACCGAATGGGTGAGGACCGGAATGCCGAAGCCCTGGGCATAGTCCATGGCCAGGCGCATCAGCCGGCTATCCATCACGGTCATGCCGTCGTCGGAAATGCCGACGCAACCGGCGGCCTGAAGCTCGCCGATCTCGGCCAACTCCTTGCCCTGCAAGCCCTTGCTGATTGCGCCGATGGGCAGGACCTTGACCCCGCAGGCCTGGGCGGCCTTCTCCAATATATAGTGAGTGGTCGCGGCATTGTCGTTGACCGGCTGGGTGTTGGCCATGCAGCAAATCGTGGTGAAGCCGCCGGCGGCGGCCGAACGGGCGCCGCTTTCCACCGTTTCCTTGTGCTCGAAGCCGGGCTCGCGGAGATGAGTGTGAAGGTCGACCAAACCGGGGACCAGGACCTTGCCCTTCCCCGCCACCCGCTTGAACTCGGGGGAGGCTTTGAGGCCCTTGCCCAAGCCCGAGATCTTTCCATCGTGGACGATGAGATCGCCGACCTGGTCCAAGTCGTGGGCCGGATCGAAAATCCGCGCTCCTTCGATGATGTAACTGTCTTTCATTTCACCTTTCACGCGTCGCTCGTTTCGCCGGCCAGCAGGTACAGCAAAGCCATCCGCACCGCCACCCCATTTTTCACCTGATCGAGAATCAGCGAATAAGGCCCGTCGGCCACCTCGGGCGCGATCTCGACCCCGCGGTTGACCGGGCCGGGATGCATGATCACGACGTCGGGCTTGGCCCGCTTCAACAAGGCGGCGTTGAGGCCGAAAAAACGGGAGTATTCGCGGAGGCCGGGGAAAGGCAGGCTATCGAGCCTCTCGGTCTGGATCCGGAGCATCATGACGACGTCGAGCTCGGGCAGAACCTCGGCCAGGTTGTAGCTCACCTGAACGCCCAAGCTTTCGATTCCCGGCGGCATCATGCTCTTGGGACCCACCACCGTCACCTTGGCTCCAAAGGTCTTGAGCGCGTGGACGTTCGACCGGGCCACTCGGGAATGAGCGATGTCGCCGACGATGCCGACCTTGAGGCCTTCGATCTTCTTCTTGTGGTCGCGGATGGTCAGCAAGTCGAGCAAGGCCTGGGTCGGATGCTCATGGGCTCCGTCGCCGGCATTGATGATCCGAACGCCGGGCAAGAACTTGGCCACCGCCTGGGGCGCGCCGGCCGAGGGGTGACGAATCACCAGGATGTCCGGCGACATGGCCATGAGGTTCTTGGCGGTGTCGAGCAGGCTCTCGCCCTTGGTGGCCGAGGAGCTCGACTTGGAAATGTTGATCACGTCGGCCGAGAGCCGCTTGCCGGCGATCTCGAAGCTGGTCCGGGTCCGGGTCGAATTCTCGAAGAAGAGATTGATGACGGTCTTGCCGCGCAGCGCCGGGACCTTCTTGATCGCTCGGCCGCCGACCTCGCGAAAAGTATCGGTGGTCTGGAAGATGAACTCGATCTCCTCGCGGCTCAATTCGGACATGCTAAGGATGTGGGCTTGGCTTAGTTTCATCTTACAGCTTTGCGATCACGACCTCATCGACCCCGTCAGTTTCCACGAAACGCACTTTCACGACTTCGCCCTCGGGCACGGCCAGGGTCTTGCCGCAGATGTCGGCCTGGATCGGGATTTCCCGTCCGCCGCGGTCGACCAAGGCCAAGAGCTCAACCTTGCGAGGCCGGCCCAGGTCGAAGAGCGCATCCAGGGCCGCCCGCACGGTCCGGCCGGTATAAAGGACGTCGTCGATCAAAAGCACCCGGGCTCCATCGACCGGAAAGGGCATTTTGGTTTCCTTGACCACCGGCATGTCGGCCACGGTGCTCAAATCGTCGCGGTAAAGATTGATGTCGAGGATGCCGATCGGGGCCGGGGTCTTGAGATGGGCCGCCAACCGGCGGGCCAGCGGAACCCCTCGGGTATGGATGCCGACCAGGGCATAGGAGCCGTCGCCGTCTTGGCGCTCGGCGATCTGGGAAGCGAGGCGCTTCAGCACGGTTTCGAGCTGGGCGGCGTCGAGCAGCAATTTTTCTTTTTTTTCACTCATTGGATAAAAAAAAACCTCCCTATCGTGGGAGGTTTTTAAAATTCCTTTCCAGCGGCCTTCTTCTTTTTCGCATCTTCGAGGGGCCAGACCCGCACTCAATACTCCTTGGACCCATTCGGTCAAAAAAAATTTTGGGAGCCTTATCCTTCGGGCCGGCGTCAGTCAATGCCTTTTTGGGAAGAATCATCGATCGCCCGAGATTTCGGGGAATCTTATCGCCAGCTCGGCTTGCTTTCCACCTCCAACTTGAATCTTGGCGCTTTTAGGATACTTGCGCTCGGCCGTGGCCTTGATCGAGTAGGAGCCGGGCGGGAGCTGGGCGACGACCCAAGGAGCGTCGCAGTCGACTTCCAAGACGACCTTGCCCTGGGCGTCCTCAACCTTCACCTGGACGAAGGAGACGTAGGCCCGGCCGCCGGTGGTGAACATCAACTTGGTCGAATAATTGGCCCAGCGCGGATCCTCCTTGGATTCGCCGACCCCGGTGCAGGCGTAATGAGTCCCTTGATAGCTCAGCTCTTGATCCTGGGCGACTTGAGCCAGCACCGTCGAGCTCAGCAGTAAAAGGCCAAGCAACATTAGAATGGTTCTCATCGAGGACTCCCTCAGGGCGCCGGACCGACGTCTTGGTATATTGGCCGGTCTTTAAATTGGCTCGAATCTCCGGCGTGAAGATCTTCTCGAAGTTTTTCAACACAAACTTCCGTTTTACGTCGACACTAATGAGCTGGGAAGCGGGATCGAACCGCCGACCTGCTGATTACGAATCAGCTGCTCTACCGACTGAGCTATCCCAGCTAACTTCTTAGGTCTTTTCATA
>JBIOXX010000250.1:0-9439 GCA_044869875.1 bacterium
ACCGCGAGCAGAACCGCCGCGTCCAGATCTTCGTCGAGGCGGTCAATCGCTAGTAAGAATCGTATTTGAAGCAAGAAGGCGGATCCGAAAGGGTCCGCCTTTTTTTATTTGGAGATTTTTTTATTTAAACAGCATGACGATGCCGACCAAGGCGAGGACGCCGACCAGAATGCCGGCAAGGATCATCAGCTTTTCCATCATGGAGTAGCCGGGTTTGGTCGCGGCACCGGCGGATGGGGCTGGCGCTGGCGCCGCCCCGGAGCTGAGCTGCTGAGTCGCCGCTCCTTCGGCTGGAAGGGGAGGCGCTATCTCGGGCGGCGCGGCCTCCTCGGCTTCGACCTTTTCCTTTTCCAGAGCCGCCTGGACCGCCTTGGCCTCGGCTTCCTGCCGGGCCTGTTCCTGTTGCTCGCGCTTTTGGGCGGCCTTTTCTTCCTCCAACTGCTTCTGAGCCAAGATCTCGGCCTCGCGCATCGCGGCTTCGCGCTTCTTCTTGGAAATCTCCTGGCTGATCATCTCAAGGTTGACGTCCTTGGGGTTGCGGTAGAGCAGCTTGACCGTTCCCAGCATCACCTTGTCGCCGTCGCGGAGCAGCTTTTCCTCGACCCGGTCGTTGTTGACGAAGGTGCCGTTCTTGCTCTGGAGATCGATGATGACGATGCCGCCCCATTTCCGCTCGAGCTTGACGTGCTGGCGGCTGATGACGTTCTCGTCGATGGTCAGGTCGGCGGCGCTGTCGCGGCCGATGATGAACTCGGCCTTGTCTTCGGGCAGGGCCAGCTTCTTGCCGGCGGCGACGCCGTTCAAGACTTCGAGGCTTGGGGTCTCATCGGTGTCGAGTGCCTTCATCATCTTCTTGATCAGCTTGATCTCGAGGATGTCGGTGTCGGTGTCTTCCTCCACCGGATGGTCCATGCTGTCCTCGGTTAGGAGGAAGCGGATCTCGTAGTCCTCGATCCGGATCAGGTCGCCGGAACGGAGCAGGTTCTTCTCCAAGGACTTGATCTTGACGTTATTGAGGAAGGTGCCGTTGCCGCTCTTGAGGTCGGAAAGGAAGTAATCCGACTCCTCACGGACGATCTCGGCGTGGCGCCGCGAGACCGACTTGATCGGCAGCTCGATGTCGC
Organism: bacterium; assembly: GCA_044869875.1. GTDB lineage: Bacteria > UBA10199 > UBA10199 > DSSB01 > DSSB01 > DATEDP01. The sequence goes on from JBIOXX010000250.1 coordinate 1,125, forward strand.
AGGTATTGATCCGTCCAAAGACAATGCTGTCCTGAGGCAGCGTGTATTCTTGCTCTTCCTGGGTCTTGGAGTTTTGGATGATCAGCTTGGGCATGGAGTATATTTATTGCCGGAGCGAGTCTACTTGCACTTCCCGTTTTGGGCGATGATTTTTTGCGCGGCGTCGACCGAAGCCTGCAAATCCTGGGGCGCCACTTTGGTGAACCTGCAAAGGTAATCGACGGCCGAGGCGGTGTTACCGCTCTGGAGCTGAATGGCTCCCAGTCCGAAGAGAGCCCGGGGATAATTGGCGTTGATGCTGAGCGTCTTCTGATACCATTCCGAGGCGCTGGTCGTATCGCCGGTCCGCATATAGGCGTATCCCAAGTTATAAGCGGCGTCGGCGTAGCTCGGCACCGCCTGGAGCAAGGATTGATAGTAGTTGATCGACTCCCGGTAGAGGGGGAGGGCGGCGTCCAAGCCGCTTCGGCCGCGGACGTCCTCGGCTTGGCTGAACTTGGCGTAGGCTAAATTGAAGAGGATCTTGGGATTGTTGGGTTCGGCCTGCCGGGCCAAGGCCAACTCCTTCTCGGCTAAGACGTAATTTTTTTCCTGGATGTAATAAAGGCCCATGTCGAGATGGGAAGCGGTCGAGGCGGGATTGGCCTGCATCGCCTTGTTGAAGGCGAATTGAGCCCGGTTGTTGTCGCCTTTTTGCATATAGAGATTGCCAAGCTCTTTCCAAGCATCGGCGGCCGAGGGCTGAATCTCGAGGGCGACCTTATAGCGAATGATGGCTTCTTCGAGCTTTCCTTGGGCCTTGTACATGTTTCCGAGCTCGAGGTTGGCGAGGTAATGGCGCGAATTGGCCTCGGTCGCGAGGCGGAAGGCTTGCTCGCCCTCGGTGTAATAGGACTTATTGCTGCTTGTCCGAGCCAGCTCGCGGAGAATGATGCCCTTGTTATAGTAGGCATCGGCGAATTTTTTGTCTTTCTTGATGGCCTTGTCGGCCCATTGCAGCGCTTGGCTATAGTCGTTCTGAGTGTAATAGAGCGAGGCCAGATGGTTGTAGGGTGCCGGATAATCGTCGTCGATCTTGATCGCCCGGAGCAGAGCATCTCTGGCCTGATCGTACTTTTTCAGGTACATATAGGTGATGCCCAAGTTGTTCCAGGCTTCGGTATACTCCGGGGAAATCTCGGTGGCGGTTTTGAATTCGAACAACGCCTTCTCGGGATCTCCGATATTGAGGTAACTCACTCCCTGGTTATTATGAAAAACAGCCTGATCTAAGGGGCGTACGATATAACGCGCTGTGGCAAGGGCTGGAAAAAAAAGGATGAGAGCGAGTAAAGGCGCGGCTAGAATCTGGGATAAGCGGGTCACAAAAGCACTCCTAATACACGCAATACGCGCGGGACAAGCTTAACGATTGTAGTTTATTTCTTTGCAATATCAAGATTTTATGCTACCCGCCCCGCATAAACTGAGGAAAAAATGAAGGGTCCCTACAAAAGCGGCGCTGAAGAAAATACTTTCATCAAGGCCTACGATGACATCGAACGCACGTCGAAGGGACAGGTCCGGGGACCCGAGGCCTACCCCTTGCTAGAGATCGTCCAGGGGCCCAAGCAAGGTGCCTGGTTCACCGTCGCCTATCAAAAAGAGCTGACCCTGGGCCGAGCCTCCACCAACAGCATCATGCTGGAGGACAACAGCGTTTCCCGTTCCCATGCCGTTTTGCAATCCACCGGCCACGGTTTTACGGTGCGTGACATCGGTTCGCGCAATGGCACCTTCCTCAACAATAAAAAGATTCAAGGCGACATGCCGGTCAAGCATATGGATGCCATTAAGGTTGGTATCTATACTTTGCGCTTTCTCGAGGAGCCGACCGAAGAGCCTTTCGAAGGCGAGTCTAAAGAAGAGCACACGCCGCATACCGAGCCCCAATCGAAAGCCGACGCTTCGGTCGCCGACCTTCTCTCCGATCTTCCGGAGCCTGAACCGGAGCCCGAGCCCATGGTTCCCGAAGCGCTGGAGATCGAGCAGCCCGAGGAAGACATCGTTCCGGTTCAACAGCAGGCGATCGTTCCCCAGGCCGCGGCGCCGGTGGTGCCGGTTTCAGTGGCGGGCGCCAAGCCGCCGTCCAAAGTCGCGCGCAATCTTTTCATTCTGCTGGTGATCCTCGGAATATTAGGCGGTGGCGGCTATCTGGCTTATCGTTCGGGAGCTCTCGACCAGCTCAAGGCCAAGCTCGGCGGGTCGAAGACCAAGATCGCTGACAAGCCCAAGACCACCCCGACCACTCCGATCACCGACAAGCCCAAGGTTTTGACTCCGCCGGTCAATGACGTCGCGCCGGCCGGCCAGACCGTTCCGGTCTTCATCGAAGCCGATGCCAAACCGGTGCCGGCCAAGGTCTTCTATAAAGAGAAAGAGCTCGGCACCACGCCCTTCAGGATCAGCGTCCAGGTTCCGGTGGGCCAGCCTCAGGAGCTGACCGCTGAGTATTTCTTGGATGGCATCGGTGAGAAGTGGACTGAGAAGTTGAGCTTCCAAGTTCAGAAACAGGACGAAGTGGTGCCGGCCAACTTCCAAGCCAAGCTCGGCCAATTAAAAGTGAAGGCCTTGCCGAAGAACGGCGATCTCTATCTCGAAGGCAAATTTCCGCCCGGCGCGACCCAGGCCAAGCCGTTGAAGGTCAACAACCTGTCCTTCGACACGCCGGTCTACTTGCCTTACGGCAGCTACGTCGCCGAGGTTCGGATGCAGGAAACCCTCGAAGGCAGCACCTCCACCGTCAACTCGGTGAGGTACCGCCGCGAGTTTGAGATGAGCGCCGCCGCGCCGGAGTTTAACCTCGAGGCCAGCGACGAGGCGATCAAGTCCTTTCCGGCCCAGATCAACACCAACCCGCCGGGCGCCGAGGTTTTGGTCGACGGCAAGAAAGTCGGCGACACGCCCTTTGCCGGGCAGCTTCCGACCGGCCGGCATAAACTGACGATTCGCAAGGAAGGCTTCAACGATTTCGAAAAAGAGCTGACCATCGAGCTCAACACGCCCTACACCGCCAATTTCAACTTGGCGACCAGTCCGGCCGGCGAGTTCATCAACAAGGGCCGCCAGCTCCTCAAGGCCGGTCAATACAACGAAGCCGTTTCCAATCTCGCCGAAGCGCTCAAGCGCAATCCCGAGCCGACCGAGCTGGCCCAAGTCCACATGCTGCTCGGACAGGCCTTCCTCAAGACTCAAACCTACGATCAAGCCCTGGCTTATTTCCAAAAGGCCAAGGAATCGCCGGAATACGAGAAGCAAGCCGACCTTGGCGCCGCCGAGGCTCATGCCGGCCTGGGTCAGAACGACCAGGCTTTGGTGAAGCTGATCAACATCGTGCTCAACACCAAGGACGAGAAGATCAAGAGCGACGCCGAGACCCTCTATCATAAGATCTCGCCGATGAAGTCGGTGCTCTATGTCGCCAGCGATCCGGTCGGGGCCTCGCTCAGCATCAACGGCAATCCCATTGGCCAGGCGACACCGGTCATCCTTTCGGATCTCTTGGTCGGCTCCTACCGCGTCAACCTCCAAAAAGACGGCTTCAAGCCCTTCGAAATCCGGGTCCAAGTGCCGCTTTCGGCCATCAAACCCTTGATTGTGAAGCTGCAGCCGGTCCAGTAGACGCCGGCTCTCGATCAATCGCCTTGACAAAGGAGCGATCCGCTCTTTTAATCATTTCAATACATTCTGCCCTCCGAGAGGACTTATGGCCAAAAACAACCAACAAGAAGAACCCCTGACCGCCGGTTATCCCCGCATCGAAAAGCTGGTGGAAACCGAGGAATTTGACGCAGTGAATAAAAGCTTTGGGGAGTCTTTCGACGAGCTCCAGAAGATCGCCAAGAAAAAAAGCGGCTTAGGCCCCGGCAAGATGGCCAAGAAGGCCATGCGGGCCTACGAGCTAACCATGGATTTATTCAAAGAGCTCCTCAGGCTAAAATACCAGATGATGGAGGTTTTGAAGAAAGAGGCTGGAAAATCCTGATTTTTTTCTTGGGGGGCCACCCTAGCCGCAACTTTGCCCTCCGGCCTCCGCGATAATTGAGTCAGCATTGGGAAATTGGATTTCCCAGGGGCTTTTTAGGAGGAAGAAATGGCCGACGCACCTTACACAGTGAATCCAGGATTAGGCGGAGTAAACACCCGGGAATTGATGCGACAAGACGCATCCTTCCAAAATCGCCAAAGCATCGTGGGCGATGAAGGTTTCAGCAAGGCTTTGGGTGTCGCCCAAGGCGTCATGAGCTTAGCTGGCCCTGTCGCCGGTGCGGCTTTGCCCGGAGTCAGCATGAAGGGCGCGGCGATCACCAGCGCGGCTCTCTCCGGTTTCGGAGTCCAGGGCGGCGGAATGTCCACCCCCGGGTTCGGCGGCGGCAGCGCGGTCGGCTACGGATCCGGCAAGTTTTTATCGCCCCCAGGCGGGGCCCCGGGCTACCCCGGTGCAGGCGGCGCCACGGCTGGTGGCTTAGGCACGGCCCCCGGTTATCCCGGTGGCGCGGGAATGCCCGGTGCCGGTGGTGCCGACCAAACCGGCCAGTTCAACTCCCAGATTGACTCGATGATGAACAACAACCTGACCTTCCTGGCCCTCCAGACCAAGGTTCAGAACGTGTCGCAGATGAGCCAGATGATGTCGAACATCGCCAAGACCGACTCCGACGCCAAGCTCAACGCGATTCGTAACGTCCGGGCGTAATAAAAGAAGAAAATGCTATAAAATTTTGGGTAAATGGTTATGATAACATACCATTTACCCTTTTTTTTATCCCGAGGTTTTCTATGATCCCAGTACCCAGTGAGGACCTGCGCATCCTGCTTGAATCGGGTTATCTTTATCTCGGCATGCAGCGTTACAAAGAGGCCAAGGAAGTTTTTGAGGGCGTTGTTGCTTTAGCACCCAAAAGCGAGGTTCCCTTGGTGGCCTTGGGCAATGTTTACTGCGTGCAGGGCAAATTCGACCAAGCGATCAAGACCTACCAAGAAGCCCTGGAAGTCGAGCCCAACTCGGCCTTCGCGACCGCCTATATGGGCGAGGCTCTCTTCTTCAAAGGACAGAAGGACAAGGCCGTGGGAATTCTTGAAAAGGCCTCGAAAATGGATCCGAGCGGGAAGTCCGGCGAATTCGCCCGTTCGCTGCTGGATTTGATCAAGAAGGGCTTCACACCCGTGGTGGCGCCCCAGAAGTAGGGTTAATTTTGATGATGGGACCTATTTTTCAAGCCTTGGGGCGCAAGCTTCGATCCGCTGCCATCCTGATAAGCCTCGTTTTCCTGATGACCGCTTGCGGCCAGGACACCCTGCAGCAGGGCCTTACCGAGCCCGAAGCCAATGAAATTCTAGTTGTCCTCTTCCAGCATGGAATCAATGCCACCAAGGTGATGGCGGCCACCGCCGAAGGCACGACCTACTCGATCACCATTCCCAAGGATCAGATCCAAAGCGCCCGGCGGATTTTGGTGGAGAACAATCTGCCGCGGGCCCGAGAGCTCGGCTCCGAAGGGATCTGCAAGGAGAAGGGCCTGATTCCCACTCCCGAAGAGGAGAAATGCCGCAAGCTCTTGGCCAAAAAGGGCGACATCATCAATTCGCTGCAGCGGATTCCGGGCGTGATCGACGCCGACATCGTGCTCAACGTTCCCGAGATCAGTCCCTTCAATACCGAGACTCAGGCCGAAAACCGGCCAACCGCTTCCGCGGTTTTGCGGGTGAAGAAGACTCAAGACGGCTATGAAGTCACCGAAGCCCGCATCCAGCAATTCATTTCCAAATCGGTGGAAAGCCTCGACCCGCGCGACGTTTCGGTCATCATCAGCTACCTTCCTACGCCTCAGGAGATATTGAGCCAGGCGCCCAAGGTTCCGGGACCCGGACTCGACGCCGGCGCCAAACTCGCGACCATCGCCGGCCTGGTGATGAAAGTCGAATCGGTGAAGCGCTTCAAGATCTTCGCCGTGGTGATGCTGGTGCTCTTGCTGGGAGTTTCGGCCGCGCTGATCATCAACGTGATCAAGCTGACCAAGATGCGCCAAGAATTGAAAGTCTCGAAGTTGAATAGTGGGCTTCCTGAGGGCGCCACGTCCTCGCCGCCGCTTTTGGAGGGGGGGAACCCCTCCTCGGCCCAGCTCACCCCTGGTGAAAAGGCCACGGCTGCGCAAAAATAGCCCCTAGCCCTTTCAAACGAAACTTTCATGGTCGGCGCCACCGATAAGGATAGCAGTGGTCGTTGACCCTTTTGGGAGTTTTCAATGGATTTTCAACCAATTAACCCGCAAATGATCAATATGGACATCACCAACCGGCCCTTGGTTCAGACCAACAGTGTCCGTTTGGTCCAAGGCAACAGCCTGCTGGATAAGCCGACTTTTGGTGAGAAGTTCATGATGGGCCTCAAGAAATTCGGCTCCATTTTCGCCAGCATTGGTTCGAGCATCCTGCGTTTCATGCCCTTTCCCGGCGCCCAAGTGGCGGCAGCCGGCCTCTACGGCGTTGGCCAAATCGCCCAGCGTTCCTATGAGAATCAAGTGGCCAAGCGCATGAATAATCTGGCCCTCGATGAAGCCGCGGCCCAGACCAGCTTCGACACTTTGACCCCAGGTTTTGGCATGTTTGGTAGTCCCGACGTGGCTTCTGCCGGTCCGGTCAGCGCATTCGACCAGCAGAAGTTGGACACGGTCGTCACCCGTGAAGCCGCAGCGCGGGAGGGTATCTCTGCGATGTAAGGGCCACGCAAGTGGTCCTGAATGGCCAAAAAACGGCCATAAAGGGAAATAGAAATGAGCAACTCAGTTAGTCGTTTTCCCGAATCGAACGCCTCTGCAGTTCCGGCCACCGATTCCGAAGAATCCAAGCAAAATCTAAGTACTAGCGCCGAGGCGGCGCTTAAGCTCGTCATCGACAATGCCGGCGCCCGCGAGTTTCGCAACGCCACGGCCTCCCAGGCCTCGCTCCGGGCCCTCCATGGGCCCCTGGATCGCATCGCCCGGCAAAGGGTCTTCGAAGCCATCGCCCGCAAGGCCCTGGAAAACCCCACTCATCCCTATTACAGGGCCGGTCCTGAAGCGCGTAACGAGATGATCCGGGCGATCGCCGATGCCTTGGATAATTCGCATTACCTCAAGCGCTAGCCATCCTCATTTGAGGGGTAAATACCCCATCTATTGTGAACAATCGGGGATAAGCACTCCACTTGAGCACTTCTGGCAGGGGTTATTAAGGGCAGGGATTCCTATCTTCTCGGCGAACAATTCAAAAAGTTGTTGTAATTCCGTCACTTAATTTTTTTAAAACTCATGCATTTTCCACGCAACCTGTGGCGACGTTCTTGCAGCTTGTTAGCTACAAGCGAAATGGGTTGCGTTGGCCCATCACCAAAGACTAGGGAGAATTCAGCATGAGTCGAACGGCTACTCAAAGGGCGGTCAAAAAAACTCCAGTTAACCCCACTCCGGTCCCGGTCGTTACCGAAGACCTTCGCGGCCGCGATAGCCTGATCGAACAGTATCTACCTTACGCCACCTCCATCGCCAACAAGGTGGCCCAAACCCTCAGTAATGACGCCGATATCGAAGAAATTATCTGCAACGCCCGCTTAGGCTTGCTGGAAGCCGCCAAGCGCTTCGACCCCAAGTTTAACGTCGATTTCAAGACCTTCGCCTATTACCGCATCAAGGGCGCGATCTATGACGGGCTGCGTAAAACCGGTTGGATCCCCCGTTCGCTCTATTCCAAGATCAAGTTTGAACAAGCCGCCAATGAGTACCTCCAGACCATGGCCGATAAGAGCGCCGGCACCAAGCTGAGCGCCGACGAAGAGATTGGCGAGCTCTACGACACCGTCAACTCCCTGGCCTCGATCTACATCATCAGCATCGACGCCAGCGAAGAGACGATGGAGATCGAAGATAAAAAGGCCAACGATATCGAGCATAAGGCCGAGTTTCAGAAAGTGAAGGAATACATGCGGCAGGCCATCGAGGAGCTGCCCGAGAAGGAGCGCAAGCTCATCAAGATGTATTACTTCCAGAACAAGACCCTGGAAGAGGCCGGTCAGAAGTTGGGCCTTTCCAAGTCCTGGACTTCCCGTCTCCATGCCCGCGCTTTGGGCCTGCTTTTCAAGAAGATCAGCCTGATCCAACTCAAGTCCCAGCATCAGCACCGCGCCAATAGCGCCGTCCAAGCCCAATAATAAGCCCTTAAACGCCCATTATTTATAGATTTTGTTTTAACCTAGAAACTTTGCTATAGTGGTGAGACGATAAGATTTCTGAGAAATTTAG
>JBIOXX010000251.1:0-3801 GCA_044869875.1 bacterium
AGTCACGGTCGGCTTCGACGAGAAAGATTTCGCGAAACATTGGGGCTGAACCAAACTCCTTAACTTTCATTTTCAGCTTTCCTTCTTCGATTAGCTCGGTACAATTCTTAGCTAGGGTTAATCGAACAGGGGTACCAAGACATCAATCTAGGTGTGTTTTTGGAAAGGGGGGGCGCCTTTCTGCCTGCCGCCGTGTGTTCCGCCTTCCGAGAAAGGGGTAGCGGTATGAAGGGCTGGATCACGGGACTTCTTGTCGTAGTGCTGATGAGCGCCGGCTCGGCCTGGGCCGGCTCTAAAAAAGACCTCTTGGTTTCGACGACCGCCGAATTGGTCGCGGCGATGAATCCCCAAAATGCCGGGCGAACGATCCGAATCAAGCCCGGGACTTATTGTCCCAACGCCCCGCTGACCTTGCCCGAAGGATCGCGGGTGATCGGCGCCGGAAAGATGGAATACGACGATGGGCTTCCTTCCGAATTCCGCGAGGGGACGGTCAGCCATATCATTCCCGCCGACGGAGGCAAACAGTGCCCGGTTGAGCAAGGGTTTTTCGCCGGCAATTCGGTGATCAGCCTGACCGATGGCAGCAGCCTTCAAGGCGTTAAGATCAGCATCGATTTGACCGTGGGCTATACCTTCGCCGCAAACACCGTGGTGATCCATGCGAGGGGTGGGCAGACGATTCAAACCTTAATTTCGGAGTGCGACATTCAGGCCCGTTCCGGCCCCTTCGTCATTGTGCCGCCGGGAATTCCGGCCGGACGGGCGATTCAGCTGATGACGGGGGACGGACCTCCGAATCATGACTTGCCGGGCGATCCCAAGATCCGCGCTGTGATCAGCCGCTCCATCATTCGCGGGAACAACACCGTGGCTATTTTCAACGGCCATTGGGAATCGAAGGGCGAAACTTTCCTGGCCCTCCAGGGCAATGTCTTTAAAGAAGCAAATTGGTCCTTGGATTTAGTGGGCGGAATCAGCCGCAACGCCCTCGGGGTGGCGAACGTCGTTGAAGGTGCCGCTACCGAAGTCCTATCGATCGGAAATCTTTATCAAGGGGTCGGTGTGGATTCTACCGGTTGGCTCTTGACCGCTGGGGCCACTGGCCCGCAGCCGGGTGCTCCGGACTCGAATCACAATCATGTGACGATGACCAGCTTCAACGACCGGATCGAGAATGTCGGTATCGGCATCAATGCCCGCGCCGCCTTTCGTCGCAGCCCACTCCAGGGCTATCTCCATGACAACACCACCGACCTCCAGATCATCGGAACCGAGATTTCGACCCTCACGACCGATGACCCTAATTTCAGCACCGCCGACTTGGCCTTCTGCCCGGTCGCGGCCCAAGGCTCGGCGCTCAAGGTCGATAAGGTCGGAGACCGTAATTGGGTTTATGTTTCGGCCCTTGGTCTCAACGGAAGCGGTACGCGGGGCAATCTCTACGAGTATTTCGCGGGCATTTGCGGCTTCATGGACAGCACCGGCGACGACAACGGACTCGTCTTCTGGGGCAACCTGAAGCTCTGGCAGATTCTCAACAAGAACATCGATCCCGATCCGCCGGCCGAACTATTCAGTTTCTAGAAGGCGATCAAGCGCGCGCCTCGAGGACGATGTTGAACGGCGTCTCGGCTGCTCGCCGGACTTTGGTAAAACCACCCTCCCGCAAAACCTCGCGGAGCTTGGCTTCACCGGCTTGGGCCCCGAGAGCCGGGCCGTTCTGGGCCAGCGAAGCCGGCACGCAGACCGAGGTCGAGGCGGCGTAGAAGACCCGTCCGACCGGATTGAAGTTCTCCTCGGGCTTGTCCCCGGCCCGCGGTTCGACGATCATCCAAACTCCATCTTTGGCCAAAGTTTCCTTCACCCGCCGGGCCGCGCCCACCGGATCGCCCATATCGTGAAGGCAGTCGAAATGAGCGACAAGGTCGTAATTTTCCCCGGGGTAGTCGGTCGACTTGGCGACTTCGAAATGGGCCCGGTCGGCAACGCCGGCGCTGGCGGCCCGCTTGCGCGCCGCTTCGATCGAGGGGCCGTGGTAATCGAAGCCGGTGAATTGCGATTTTGGATAGGTCTTCGCCATCAGAATGGTCGAAGCCCCGTGGCCGCAGCCGATGTCGGCGACCTTAGCGCCGTTTTTCAGCTTGGCTTCGATGCCTTCCAAGGAGGGAATCCATTCCGAAATGAGGTGGGCCAAGTAGCCGGGACGGAAGAAACGTTCGGTGCCGACAAAGAGCAGCGGGCTCTGCTCGCCCCAATCGAGGCCCTTGCCGGTCTTGAAGCATTCGGCCAGTTTGTCGTGGGCCGCAAACATCGCGGCCATGCACTGAAAGGCGCCGGGGATAAAGAAGGGGCTGTCCTCGGCGGCCAGCGCCATCTTTTGCTCGTCATTTAAATGGTAGCGGTCGGCCACGGCGTCGTAGCTGACATAGCCGGCGGCGGCTTGGCTGCCGAGCCATTCCCGGATGTAGCGCTCGGCGGTGGCGGTTTTCTTGGCCAGCTCGGCTGAATTGGCCGGTCCGAGCTCGGCCATGGCCTTGTATAGTCCCAAGCGGTCGCCGAGCAAGATCATCGGCGCGGTCGCGGTCGCGCCCATGTCCAGCAGCGCTTTCATCATGAATTCCTGCATCTTGGCTTCGTCCATAAGGCCCTCCTTTTTTGAATACAAAATTTTAAACCGAGGGGACTTTGAACATCAAGCGAACCGGATGATGGTCGCTGGGACGGTCGCCGGCGGTGTAATCGATGCCGGCCCTGAGGCGGATCACCTTGGATTCCAGCGGTTGGATTCCCCGGGTCGCGAACCAGTCGAGCTTGAGGCTCACTGCGCCGCCGCCTTTCTGGATTTGACGGTTGATCCAGCGCACGATCCAATCGGGGAACTGATCGCGGGCCATTTGGCCCAAGTCCCGGTCGTCGCTCACCAAGTCGTAGGTTCCGGCCCCGAGCTCGTTGCAAGAGTCGAAATCGAGATCCGAGCCGCGCAGGACGTCGAAGAGCGGCTTGTCGAATTTCAGCTCCGGCCGCGGGAAGTGGGTCCGGATCATGGAAGAGGCTCCGGTGAAGAGAACCTTGCGCAACACGTTGCCGAGGATGGCCGGGCCGCGCAGCGAGTTGAGGGTGTTGGTGTTCCAGTCGCCGGCCAGCAGGACTTTCGGTGCCTGGCGCAGAGCCGAGGCGGCCGTGCCAAGTTGGTTGGCCCGAATCCGGGGCGTGGAAAAAGCGTCGAGATGGGCGCAGGCCAAGGTGAATTTTTCACCGCCGCCCAAGTCGAGCTCGGCAACCAGCACCCGCTTTTGGCCGAGGCGGGCTTCCTTCGATTTCAACTTGTCGAAGGCGTTGGGCAAGTCCACCGAACGCAGGCCGTTCAGCCGGTAGCGCGAGAGCAGGGCCTTGCCGTGCAAGCCGTGGCGATTTTCGCCGCTGACTTGGCGCTCGAAGCCGTGGCCCAAGGTAAAATTGTAATAAGAGGGCACGAAGTAGGCGAAAAGCCCCAGCGATTCGGCCAGCTCGGCCGCGATGTTCCGGTTTCCGGATCGGGCCATGCCCCAGTCGACCTCGGTGAGGAGATAGAAATCGGCGCCGCGCAGCTCGGAGTGCTCGCGCAAGGCTTTCAAGATGGCCGGGAAGTTTTTGCCCCGCTCCAGGTTCCAGGTGACCGCAGTAAAAGAGCGATCGGCGGGCAGAGAGGGCGCGGTCGGAGGCGAATAAATTTCGCGGCAGGGTTGGAGGGCGGCGGAGAGCCGCTGGACCGAGTCGCGAAACTCGGCGTCCTTGGCCAGCCGGCGATGAACCGGGAAG
>JBIOXX010000252.1:0-6299 GCA_044869875.1 bacterium
GCTCTAAGCTTTTTGCAAAACTATAAGTACTAGATGTAATTTTCCTGCGCAGCCTCTCGTAAGGCAGGGTGCATTCAGGGCGACAAGATTGCCAGTAGACCCCGACCTTATAGGCATCCGAAGGAACATCTCATTAAATTCATCTTCGTTTGATGCAATTAGTCTTATGTATGGAAAAGAATTTTCGCATTGCTTGCATTCGACAAATTCAAGGACGGACTCCATAAATCTCCTATTACAGGTATGACGCGCCTCCAATATCATTACTTTCCTTATTTGAAAGTCCGCGAAGAGTTGAAGGTAGGATCATATATTGTATGGCCTTACAGCCCCTCTAAAATTTCTGACAAGGCCATAGCTACTGCTATTGATCTTAGGTTGGCTACTATCCAAGACAAATACGGGAATAAAATAAATGACATTACGATAATATCGTATCGAGATTTAAATAACTTTTCAGTCTTAGAAGATAAAAGAATTGAAGAGATACGAGTAATATCTTTTTTACTATTCTTCCTGGCAGCGGAAAAATCGCATAGAGCACTGTTTCTTCCGAAAAACGATACACGAAGTGGGGTAAGCGTTAATTGGTGCACGTCTGATAACTTCCAAATACTTCATCAAAATTTTACAAAAAAAGACAATTGGATGGCCCCTTCAGAAGGAGAGCTTCATTCAATTACAGATATGGCACAAATATCTGACTTAAGGTTTACAGCACCCAATTATGTAAATACGAAATTTCTATTGGAGTATGATGTGCGTCTTTTTAATGTTATAAAAAAAGTATTTCGAAATCGTCGGAACTCCAAAGTTAAATCAGTTATTTCTGGAATTTCTTGGTTTTACCATTCCTATAAGAATACACATGACATTGATAGGGGTTCACGGGTTGCAATGATGGGAACGGCATTCGAAACCATTTTTCAAATTACATCACGAGAAAAGAAAAAAGAGTATTTCGGCGAAAATATTGAAAAATTAAGCAGGCTCGGTAGAGACAGAGAATTCAATTTTAAAAAGCATCACGACAACGTGACCTTAACGGTAAGAGGAACCAGGAAGAGGGAATGGGCACATCGATACTACGAACTTCGGAATAAAGTTATGCATGGTGATGCAATAGGTCGAAAGCAATTTAACTATAGAGGAATGCAACATTTCTTTATTGCAGAATTACTTTTCATTCACTCTGTTAAACAGATTTTATCTTCGATTCGTGAATTTAAATATAAAAACTACGACGAAGTAAGAATGTGCAAAAGTCCACCATTCATTTTCGATTGCGGAAGCTTGAGGGAAGCATACGACAATGCCTTAAATAGGTTATCCAGCATCCCGTGAATTCTTCGAGGTAGGAGATTGCCGGAAATCGGATTGATTGAAGACGGAGCAATCTAATCTAAGATCGCCGCAGCAGGAGATCCTTCACTTCGTTCAGGATGACAGAGTGTCTGCCAAAGTTCCTTCTGGCAACGAACGGGTGGCGCGGCGGCGGGGGACCCCGCCCGCGCGGAGCGGCTTGTCCGCGAGCACGGACGGGGGTGCCGACGTGACAGGACCCGTTCGTTGCCAGCCACGGCGGTTCTTCTAGCACGGCAATTGCTTAGGATACGGAGTGATTTGGATCAAATAGAGTCCGTGGTAGGAGATCCTTCGCTGCGCTCAGGATGACAGAGTGCGGTCCCTCGCCGGTTCGTTGTTTCACGCCTCAATACGTCATGTCCGGCAGATAAACCTCAAAGGCCGTTCCCTGTCCCAGTTGGCTGCTCACGCGGACGAAACCGCCCCGGGCCTTCACCGCCTTGTGCACTTGAGCCAAGCCCAGTCCCCGCTGCAGGTCGACCGAGTCGAAGGCGAAAGAGCTCGACTTGGTCGAGAAGCCGGATTCGAAGATCCGGGGAAGGGCCTTCGCCGGGATCCCCGACCCGTTGTCTTGGATTCGCAGGATCCAGAAGTGTTCCGCGGCGGGGTCGAAGCCATATTCCGGCTGCTGGAGCTCGCTCAGGCGCTCGGAGGTGAGATGGGTGCTGCGGCCGGTGATCCGGACCAAGGGGAATTCCTGGTTGTCCAAGGCCTCGCGGGTGTTTACCAGGAGGTTCTGAAAAATGCGGCGCAGCGTCGTGTCGGGCCCGGTGACGGTCATGCGCTCGGGGATACTGGCGGTGAAGCGAACCCGAGGTCCGAGATGGGTTCGAAGGAAGCTCTCGTTGAGGGCTTGTTCCAAGCGGGCCATCGTGATCTTGGAGCGGTCGTTAGACAGGTTGCGGAACTCGTTCGACATCTCGATGATCTCGCTGACCCGCATTTCGACGCCGCTCAGCTCGGCGCTGACGAGCCCACGGATCTGCTCGATGCGCCATTCGACCCTTTCGATCGCCGACAAGTAGAGGGGCTCCGGCTGATTGCCGTCGCAAGACGTATGGAACAGCTCGTCGACCTGGCGGACGATTTCCGGCGGCGGCTCCCGGCCGCCGGTTCGATAGTGCTTGAGCAGAGCGGCTTGGAGGATGCTCAACTCGGCCAGGTGACTGCGCAGCAGGGGCATGTTGTAGGCGAGCGAGGTCAAACCGCCGGCGATGTCGTGGGCCAGATGCCCGGCCTCGGCCTTGAACTCGGCCAGTTCGCTGTTCTTCGCCGCCGCCGGACCCGAGGCCGGCTCCGGCTTCGGATTGGTGCCAGAGCCGTGACTTTCGGAGCGAGGCACCATGTCGGAAATGGTTACGGGAAGCCGCCGCGGCCCGCTGCCGGCGCCGTCGTGCACCGCCAGCAGCGGCTTCCATCCTTGGGGATCGAAAAGCGGGAGCTTGGCGGTGCGCAGATCGAGCTCGCGGGTCCAGCGCGACCAGGATCGTCCCATGGCGCCATCGGCGATTCTTCCGGCGGCGTAGAATTGGGCGAAGAGGGCTAAGGAGTCGACGAAGGCCAGCGAAGGCGATCCGCCGGGCCGCCAACCCAATCTTTCTTCCAGGCGGTGAGCCGTGAAAGCGCCGACGAACATGCCGAGCTCGGGAAGGAAGCGCCGATTCGGCGCCAGGGCTTGAACCGCTCGGCCGCCAAGGCGCAGAGCGCCGAGGCTGAGGAAACTCCGCTTCAATTCCTCGCCCAAGGAAAGCAAGGCAAGGTCAGGGCGAGCGGAAAGGGCCGAGGCGGCCAAGCGTGCGCTCAAAGGAAAAGCCAAGGCTTCGGCCGAGAAGGCGGCAAGGCTCGCCAGGCCGCGGGCCGTCGCGCCGCGGGTGAAAAGCTGGGCCGGCTGGGCGGCCAGAGTCATGCCGGCACTCAACCGAGCCAGGCGAAAGATGCCGCCGGCGACGGTCATTCCGAACAAGGTTGAAGGATCGAAAGCCTGGCGGCCGAATTGCCGGACCAGGACCTCGGCCCGATCGCCGATTTCGCCGCCTCCGTTCAAGGCCCGCAAGCGGCGTTGAGCCAGAGCCGCTTTCTCGCCATGAATCTCAGCGTAGGCTCGGGCCGCCGTTTCTTCCCGGCCCGACTTTTCGAGTCGTCCGGCGAGCGAGATCAGGCCATCTTCGAAAAGCTCGGTATCGGTTTCATGGGCCAGGGAATTGAATGCGGGGAAATTCGAAAGCTGGGAAACATCGACACCGAGGATGGCGGCGATCTGGGAAGCGCGGGGGGATGCTCCAAGGCTTATGTTCAATCCAAATTCAACTAGGTCGAACTGGCTATCTTACCCTGGTAGCGAGGCGACGTGACGTTGTCCTCGAAAAAGGTTTCGAGGCATTTATTCCGAAGATCCGAAGAATAGCTAGGGGGAAATTGCATAAGCCACGACCTCTTCGATCCGGCCGGCTTTCTCCACTTGGCTTGGAGCCGAAGGATCGGGCGTCATTCCCAATTTCTTCAAGACTCGGCCTGAGGCCGGATTGCGTAGGAAATGATTGGCATAAATGCGCTTTAAGCCCAGCTCGGAGAAGGCGAAATCGACGGCTGCCGCTCCGGCCTCGCTGCAATAGCCTTGGTTCCAATAGGGCACCCCGATCCAATAACCCAGCTCGGCTTCGTCGCCGTCGATTCCAGCCAGGCCGATGGCGCCGACTAAGGCCGCGTCTTGCTTGCGGACGATGGCGAAGACGAGCTCGGTGCTTTGGGGTGAGGTCTCCGCCTGCTGGAGGATCCAGGCCTCGGCCATGCCGTCTTGGTAAGGATGGGGAATCCGTAAGGTGGTATCGGCGATGCGGAAATCGCCGGCGAGGCGCTGCACTTCCAGCGCGTCCCAAAGCTCGAAGGGTCGAAGAATGAGGCGAGGGGTTTCGAGGGTGGGAAGGGAGCTGGGCATGGATTCGGGAGGATAGCGGATTATCGGATCCTTTTGCAATTTGCCGGCGCTCTACCTCCCCCTGGCCCCCTCCTTACAAAGGAGGGGGTAGAGAGTAAACCTGCTTCACCAAATTCACGTGGTTCGAGCCCACAACGAAGAGTCTTTGGGCCGAGCCGTCTTTGGGTTCTGCCACCAGCTTCTCCAAGGCGCTGCGGTTCACCAAGTTAGCGGTATCGGCGAGATGCTTGAGCCGGCGGTCCGATTCCTCGTTCTGGCCCTGCATCGTCGGAAATTCGCGGAGGAAGAGCCGGGTCTTGTTGAAAAGCTTGTCCGAGTTCATCTTCAGCTCCGGCGCCATCTGGTCAATCACTTTTTGGAAGATCGTCATCGGCGGGACTTGGGGATTTTGCCGAGCGGCATTAGCCGCGATCTGAAAGACGATGGCGGCGGCGAAGTCTTCGACCGTGTACTTCGAAGTCTTGGCGGCCTCGGTGCGAACTTCCAAGCTCGAAGCCTGGTAGGGCAGGGGATTGGCCAAGGGAACTTCCAAGGTTTCGCCGAGGCGTTTGAAAAGCTCCATCTCCTCCAACTTCACCTTCTTGGCGATGTCGGTGCCGTAGCTTTCCAAGTAGAAGCGCCAAGGCGTCGGGTTGGCGGCGATGCTCAACTCCACTCCGTCTTTCAAAAATTGATCGGCATAGCTTTGGCCGCAGCCGTGCATGCCATGAAGCACCAGCGCCGAACCCCATTGGGCATTTTTAAAAACCGGAGGAGTGTCGCTTGGCTGAGCGCCGCAGTTCGGGTCGGGTGGGAATTTCAGGTCGCGGAAAAAGACAGCTTGAGCCTTGGAAAGATAGGCCTCGGTTTCACCGATCTTGTAGGTACCGAATTTCCCGGTCACGTAGCTTCGCTCGGCGACCGTCAGGACCTGGGCCTCGCCGGGCTTGCCGAAATGGACTCGGCCCTTCTCGCCGTAAACTGCGCCGACGTAGTCGTAGACTGAAGCTTCGCGTTCGGCATTGGGACAGCTGGCGTCGGTCAAGCAAATACGGCGATAGGCCAGGTCGGCCTCCGGCGGCTTGGGCGGCGGAGGCGGAGAGGCTTTGGATTTTTCGGAATCTTCGTCATTGGAACGGCTGCAACCGGCGATGAGCACCGCCGCAACCAATAAAACCGGCCACATGTGTCCCCCTAAGGATAAAAATGCTTATCGCGGAAATTGGTCTTTGGTTGCGTGGGTTTATAAGAGGAGGGCGACGATCGCCGGCGCCATCATCACCAAGCCGGTCAGCATCAGGACGCCCGAGACCTCCCAGAGGCCGCGGCTGGCGACGTCCACCTGCAAGGGCTCGGTTCCCGACCGGTAATAGAGTTTCACCTGGGAGCCGACCACCGGCATGTAGCGCAAGCCGTAGCGGACCCCGGTGCGGGCTTCCAACCTTTGGCCGTCGGGGGTCCAGAATTCGAAGACCGGCTGGATCATGATCGAGCCGCTGTCGGGGTCGCGGTTGCGCTCGATGCGCAGGACCTTGGCCTCGGCTTTTTGGCTGCCGAGCCGAAAGCTCAGCTTGTAGAGGATGAAAGCGAAGGGCGGGAGGAAGAAAAGCAGGCCCATCACGGCGAAGAAGCCGGTGGCGACGAAGTCCATGATGAAGCTCATGGCAGCGTGTCCATTTCCATGCTGTGCTCCCGAAGGTCTCAGATCACCTTCTTCACTTCGGCCACCAGGTATTTCGGCCCGTGAACTTCGGGCTTATCCAATAAATAAACGATCTCCAAGGCCCCGCCTTCTTGGTGCTGGTCGTAGACCGATTCCGGAACAAAAATACGCTTGTGGTGAACTTTGCCGAAGCTGTCTTGGAATTCATAAGTGAGGGTCGGAGGGTTGGAGCCCTTGCGCCGAACCCGGGCTTTCTTCAGGATGCGGGCCTGAGCCGGCTGGCCTTCCTGGGCCAGCTTTTTCATTTCCAGCCCTCGCCGGACCATAACGACCGCGCCGATCGCCAGCGCCGCCAGC
>JBIOXX010000253.1:0-2908 GCA_044869875.1 bacterium
GCATGCCTGCGATTTCCTCTCAACCTTATTTATTATCGTAGGGGAGAACGCAGGAGTTGTCCATCCAACCATGCCTGGCACCAAGTTTCGGCAAATTTTGAATTTGTGAACGTATTCACAAATTATCTTTCAAATTATTCAAATTTAGTTGCGTGATTTTTTATAATCTATTGATTTTATTAAATAATTAAAAACTTAAAACTTGGCCCAGCACTTGCTTTTCTTCTCTCCATCGGCGCCGAAGAAACGGCCCGCAAGGAGGATCGAAAAAATGGAAAGCAATCGCATTAAGCAGTCTCAAGTCACTGGAAGCCAGGCCTACGACACGAAAGCCTTGACCACCGGCGGCAGCCCCGCCACCAAATCCCTCGGCGGTTATACCGATCCAGCCTTGAGTCAATGGTTGGAGCAGGCCACCGCTTATTACAACGCGGTGATGGCCGGCGATCCCAGCACCCCGGCGCCGAGCCAGACCGAATGGAATGACTTCTTATCCCAACTTCAGTGGGCTCAGCAGCAGCTCGGCTACGGCCAGCAAGCTTGGGATCCGAGCATGGGCGGCGGCGCTCCCTTGGGTGGACCGCAGCAGGGCCAGACCAACCAGTTCGGCGGCATGCCCGGTACGATGGACAACTGGGTTTATACCAATGGCAAGTCCGAGATCGGTTTCACCGGCAACGGCACCCACGACATCTGGAGCAATGAGTTCATTCTCAACGTCGCGCCGGTTTCGGCCCACGTGAGCATTACCTACGTCACCGACACTCGCACTCAGCCGCCGGAAGAAGTCGCCAAAATCGTTGTGACCGATCCCGCCACCGGCACCGAGGCCGTCTACTTCGTCCACGACTTCGATCCAGCCGCCGGCGATACGATCAAGGTCAATACGGGGGAAGCTTCGCAGGTCACCGACGCCGAAGGTATCGCGACTTGGGGCGAATTCACCCAGACTTCGGAAAGCTCCAAGCCCGAAGCCAGCATCCCCGGCGAAGAACAACCCGACGGCAGCCTGCTCTATGAGCCGGAGTTCGCCGGCGAGACCGTGAATTTCTTCGCCCAGCCCGGCGAGGACCAAACCCACGTCGTCTATGCCGACGCCAATATCTCGGTGAAACCCTCGGACGAGGTGAAGTTCACCGCCGACCTCTACGGCCAGCCGATCGTGACCGTCACCCACAGCGACGGTTCCAAGGACACCTACAAGATTCAAAAGGGCTACAACGTCAACGTGAACGTCAACGAGGAATATATCGACGGCGAGATTCCCTCGATCGTCCAGGATCGGGTCACGATCAACGGCGCTTCCGAAGGAACTTCGGGCGCGATGAACGGCGACGCCATCGTCGAAGCCTTGCTCGGCGCCACCGGCCGCACCGAAGCCCAGCTTCAAAGCGCACTCGACTCTTCGGGCATGGATATGACGGTCGAGGAGTTCAAAGAAGCCCTCTCCGAGGGCAAGCTCACCGATCCGATTGACAACAATCTTCTGAATTTCCTCGCCACCCTCGATCCCGAGCTGAACGAAATGCTCAATGGCCTGCTGGAAGAATACGATGACGGAGACGCCGACGATGCGACCGAGCGAGTGATGGAGCTCCTCGCCATCGTCGACCCGAACTCGATCTTCACGCTCGGAGCCGAAACGGGCCAGATCGAGGTCAATGGTGATCTCTTCACGGTGTTTCTCCAAGACAACGGCGATCTCACCTTAACGTACGAGTAAACTTTCTCTTCTCAATACCCTCTAGCCAGGCGCCTTCCCCGGGCGCCTGGCTTTTTCTTGTAAAGACCGATGAACACAAACACGCTCATTTCCAAGAACTTCTCCGAGCTACAGGAAGGCCTAGCTGAGGAGCTCTTTGGCTCCCAAGAACCCGAGCCAAGCCTTCTAGTCCGGGAAGACCTGAAGAAGCTCTTGGGTCCGCTCGTCCCCGCCCTGCTCCACGACTGTTGCGGCGCCTTGGATGTCACCAAGATCAAGGCCAAGGATTTTGCGGAATTCAGAGATTTTCTAAAGACCCAGGCCGCGCTCAACGACCAGAAAAGCTTCCGCGATCCCTTTGCCAGCTTATTGGAAGATGAAAATTTCGAGCCCCTGCTAAGACTGCTCTTCCAAGAAATCGATGCCAAACAATTCGTCTCCTTGCCGATGGTCGAAGCCGAGGCCTTGATCCGGGAATTCCAAGGGCGATTGATTGAAATTGACGCCAACGCCTTCGCTCAATCCCATATCAATTCTCCCAAGGGGCGGGACTTCCTGCGGCAAGTCTTGAGCGACCGATCTCACTTCAGCTTGGAACAACGCGCCGACCTGGTGAAAGCCATCGGCCGTTGGGACGATGAGGCCAATCCCCAAGAGGTTGCCAACTACGGCTACTTAATCAGCCAGCGGCTCTCGCTATGGAATTACTTCAATTGGGGCGTGGCGGAAGACGAGGTGGAGACGGCCACCACCCTGGCTATAAGCGCCTTGGACCAAGCCGACGAGAACGAGAAGTTGGCGGATACCGCCCCGATGATTCATGGCGCCCTTTCCCTCGACGCCGCGAAGTTGGAGCGGATGGAAAAAATCGCCAAGAGCCTGTCTTTGGACCCTCGTTCGGAAGTAAGGGCCCGTCTGGCCGAGCTCTGGCTCGTCGCCGCCAATACCCATCGCTTCCACGAAGGCCTCGACGGAAAAGCCTACGGTCTTAATCGCTATGTGATGGAAAGGACCGAGTCCTTCCTCAAGCAAGCCGAATCCTTGAACAGCGACGAGGGCTTGAAGTCTTTCAACGAGGAACTCCAAGACTTTCTCGGGGGCCCGCTGAAACAGGAGGGAGAAAGCTCCGCCTTTGCCTGGGCCAAGCACCAAGTCGCGGGCGGAGGCCTGGACGATCTCTTCGCCGAGCAATCTTCGGAAACTCGC
>JBIOXX010000254.1:0-20058 GCA_044869875.1 bacterium
ACGCGGCCGAGCTCCTGATGATCGTCGATCTGGTGCGCAATGACTTGGGTGCGGTCAGCAAGGCGGGCTCGGTTCGGGTTCCGGAGCTCAAACGGCTGGAGAGCTTGCCCCAAGTCCATCACCTTTACGCCATTGTCGAATCCGATTTAAAAGCCGGCATCGGCCCGCTCCAGGCCCTCCATCGGCTCTCGCCGGGCGGATCGATCACCGGAGCTCCCAAGCTCAAGGCGATGGAAGTCATCGCCGAACTGGAGAAGAAACCGCGCGGGATCTATACCGGATCGATCGGCTATGCCGGCTTTTCGGGGCGGTCGAGCTTCAACATCGCGATCCGCACCGCGGTCTTGAAAAATGGAAAGCTCGAATACCGGGCCGGCGGCGGCATCGTCGTCGACTCCGAGCCCGAGGCCGAGTACGAAGAGTGCCGCCACAAGGCCCGTGGATTTTTTGCGGCGCTCGGCGCCGAACCCGATCGCGATTAATTCCGCTTCCGGTTTGGATCGGCCGGCGCTACGATGGGGCCATGTCCGGCCTCGTCTACTTCAACGGCATGCTCAAGCACGAGCACGAGGTTTCGCTATGGACCTTGGATCGGAGCTACCTCTACGGTGAGGGTCTCTTCGAGACGATGAAGGCCAGCCAGGGCTTCATTCCCTTCCTGCCCGAGCATCTCCACCGACTCTTTCGCGGCCTCGATCTGCTGCGAATGCCGATCGACCTCTCGGCCTCCAAGCTCGAATTTTCTCTCTATCAGACCTTGCATCACAACCGCTTGAAGGATGCCTACCTTCGCCTGACCTTGAGCCGCCAAAATAAAGATATCGGGACCTTCGAGCCCGGCGACGCGGTCAATTTGCTGGTCGTGGCCAAGGCCTTGGACAAGGCGCCGAAGAAAATTTACAGCGATGGAGCCGGAGCCAAGGTGATCGAGGATTTCCGCATTTCGCCCGATCCGCTTTGCCAGGTGAAGTCGACCAACTACCTCCGCAACCTTCTGGCCCAGCGAATGGCCAAGGAAGGCGGTTTCGACGAAGCCCTCCTGCTCAACTCGGCCGGAAATTTAGTCGAGGCGGCCACCGCCAATCTCTTTATCTTCGACGGCAATAAGTTCGTCACCCCGCCGCTGAGCGAAGGGGCCTTGCCCGGGGTTACTCGCCGGGTCATCCTCGAGCTCTTGGAGAAGAATTATCTCGGTTTCGAGGAGCGGCCCTTGAGGGTGTCGGACTTGCTCACCGCGTCCGAAGCTTTCCTGACCTCGGCGCTTAAAGAGGTCATGCCGCTGACTCGAGTCAACGACAAGCCGATCGGCCGCGGCATCCCCGGCAAGGAGACCGAGCGGGTCGCCTCGCTCTTCAACGAGGAGAAGCAGTACCGAATCGAGTCTTTCGAGTCGAAGAAGTGGGGCGTGGAGTAGTGAAGAGCCGAGTTCGGACGTAGGTTTTAGCGAAGCCGACCGCATCAAGCGGGGTTATTCCTGACACCAGGGCTGCTAACAGGACGCTGCCGAAGGTGCAGCCGGTACCGCGTTTCGAAGTTGCCAAGCGAATCCCTCTCAATTCGTGAATCCCGGAGTTATCGACCAGCAGGTCACTGGCCCCTTCATTTTTCGGGAGATGACCGCCTTTCAAAACCACGAAGTGGGATTTCCTTTTTCCCATCCGCCAAAGTTCAACCGCGGCGCTGCGAGCTTGGGCCAGATTTCGAATCGACCTGCCGAGAAAGAGCTCGGCTTCCGGAAGGTTCGGCGTCCAGACGTCAGTCACCGCCAAGAGCGGCAATAGCGCCGAAGGCTTTCCTCGAAACAATTTCCCGCCGGTGGAAGATCGCCACACCGGGTCCCATACCACCCAAGCCGGACGGGTTTTTTTCAACCAAGCCAAGACGGCCCGAACATGGCGGGGGGTGCCGAGCATTCCGATCTTGACCCCGCCAAGCTTGGCCCCAGCGGCGTCAAGCTGAGCTTGGAATAATTTCAGATCAACCGGTTTCCAGGAGAAAAATTTCTTTTCGGATTGGGCGGTGATCGCGGTGGCCGCGACCCGATAGGAAAGTCCGAGATCCTCGAAGACCCGGGCGTCGGCGAAGAGCCCGGCCTGGCCCGAAGGGTCGAGGCCGCCGATGGCCAGGATTGGAAGAGGCGAGCTCAAGGCTTGGTCCTCAAGCGCCGAAACCCCTCGACGAACCAGCGAGTCTCGGCCGCCACGTCGGGCGCTGTGGTCAGGGCGCCGATCATCGCCGCCATCGCGGCGCCGGTTTCGAGGACTGCAGCGAAGTTGGATCGATTAATCCCGCCAATCGCGACCAGCGGAACCGAAAGCGCCGCCACCACTTCTTTCAATTTGGCGATGCCTTGGACCGGATGGCCCGGCCCCTTGGTCGCCGTCGGATAGATCGCGCCCAGCGCCACGTAATCGGCGCCGCTCTTTTCGGCGGCCAAAGCTTCCTCGAGCGAATGAGCGCTGTAGCCGACGAGTTTCGCAGGGCCTAAAAGCTCGCGGGCTTTTTCGACCGCCATGTCGTCCTGACCGACGTGGACCCCGTCGACCGGTAGTTCCCGGCCAAGCTCGACGAAATCGTTCAGCAGAAAGATGAAGTCGTAATCCGCTTTCAATTCGAGAATGGCTTGGGCCGTCTTCCGAACTTTGGCCAAGTCCTTCTCACCCTTCATTCGAAGCTGAAGGATGGGAGCGCCGCCTGCGAGCAGAGCTTTGGCCAAGTCGAGGTGATCGCGGTGTGGACTCAAGCTGTTGTCGCAGAGGGCGTAGATGCCTTCGAGCCGCCGCATCTCAGTGCTCCGCCACGTGGCGACCTAGGAGCCACATGATCGCCAGACCGGAGAGCAGGCCGAGAAAGGTCCAGTGCTTGACGTGGGAATGCTTGTGAACCTCGGGAAGGAGATCGGAAAGCGAGATGTGCAGGAAGGTGCCGGCCGAAAAGGCGATGGCCTTGCCGATCGAAGCTGGGTTCTGAGGACCGATGACGGCATGGGCCAGGATCGCGCCTAAAGGAATCATCGAAAGCACGAATAAGTGAACCAGCAAGATTGTTCGGCGCTTAGTTCCGCTGTGCATCAGGACCGAGGTCAGGGTGAAGGCTTCGGGGCATTTATGGGCGGTGATGGCGAGGAAGACCGCTAGACCCAAGCCCGGGACCATGAGGCCGCTGCCCAAGGCGATGCCGTTGGTCAAGGTGTGAATGGCCAAACCGATGAAGGCTGCGATGCCGAGATGGTGGATCTCGCAGTCGAAGGCCTCGCAGATGTGGACGGTGATGAACTTCTCGATGAAATAGAGAAAAAGGAAGCCGCCCAAAACCCAGATGCCGACCTGGTTGCCGAGGAGGTCGTAAGCTTCGGGCAAAAGATGGAAAAAAGCCGAGCCCAGCATGATGCCGGCGGCCAGGCTCAGAATGACGGGCAGTCGCTCGCGGTGCCAGTGTTTGAACAAAGGGATAAGACCGCCGATGACGATCGCCACGGCGATGATCCCGGTGTAAACACCGAGACGCTCATAAAATGGGCTCACAACTCTTCCTTCACGGCGATCCTCAGGTTCCGGATCTTCTTGCGAAGGGTGTTCCGGTTGATCCCCAGGATCTTGGCGGCGCGGATCTGATTGTTGCCCGTCTGCTTCAGTATCAGACGGATCAACGGCCTCTCGGCCATCTCGATGATGGTTTCGTAGAGGTTGGTCGTTTCCACGTCGCCCAGCTTGGCGAGGAAGGACTGGAGCCGGCTCGCGATCAAGTCCTCGAGCCCCATCTCTTCGATTTCCCGCTGCGTTTCCTCGGCGCCCTTGCCGAGGAAGAAGGCGAAGTCCTGCACATGCAGCGTTTCGTTGGCGCTCAAGATGGCGGCGCGTTTGATGACGTTTTCCAGCTCCCGGATGTTTCCCGGCCAGCGATAGGCCTCTAGCATTTGCATGGCTTCGGGGGAAAGCATCTTTAGCGGGATATTGGCCTCATAGGCCAGTTTGCCCAGGAAGTACTCGCAGAGCAGAGGCACGTCTTCCTTGCGCTCCCGCAGCGGCGGCAGGTGGATCGGGATGACGTTGAGCCGGAAAAAGAGGTCCTCGCGGAACTTCTTCTCCTTGACCATCTTTTCGAGGTTCTGGTTGGTGGCCGCCAGGATCCGGACGTCGACCGCTTTGGCCTCGGTCGAGCCGAGGCGTTGGATTTCTTTCTCCTGGAGAACCCGGAGCAGCTTGGCCTGGAGGTTGAGCGGCAGGTCGCCGACCTCGTCGAGGAAGAGGGTGCCCTGGTGGGCCAGCTCGAAGTAACCGGGCCGGTTTTCCTCGGCGCCGGTGAAAGCGCCCTTGCGGTAACCGAAGAGCTCGCTTTCCAGCAGGTCGCGGGGGATGGCCGCGCAGTTCACCGCCAGGAAGGGTCCCTTGGAACGTTGGCTGTTTTGATGGATGGCCTTGGCGATCAGCTCCTTGCCGGTGCCGGATTCGCCGGTGATGAGGATCGAGACGTCGCTGACCGCGACCTTGCCGATCGTCTTGTAAACCTCGCGGACCGCCCGCGACTGGCCGACGATCTTGGCCTCCTTGTCGATCTTGAGGCCGCTGACCACCTGCTTCAGGCTTTGAACCTCTTCGGCCAGGCGCCGGGCGTCGATGGCCTTGGCTACGATCATCTCCAGCTCGTCGAGCTCGAAGGGCTTGGTGATGTAGTCGTAGGCGCCTTTCTTCATCGCGTCGACCGCGTTGCGCATGGTGTCTTGGGCGGTCATGATGATGATCGCGGTTTTGACCTTGTCGCGCTTGAGCTGATCGAGGACGTCGAGTCCGGAAAGCGAAGGCATCTTGATGTCGACAATCGCCAGGTCGTAGGGCTCGGACTGGAGCTTGGTCAGGGCGAGTTGGCCGTCGCCGGAGGTTTCGACCTCGAAGCCCTTCTTGAGGAAGAGCTTCTTGAGGATGGTCCGGAGGTTGATTTCGTCTTCGGCGATGAGGATTCTAGCTGTCATTTCGGAGCTCACTTTCCATTTCTCGGGCTATACCGCTAATTTCATCAAAACCTTGAACGTCGTTCCTTCGCCGACCTTGCTGACCACCCGGAGCTGGCTCTCGTGCTCCTTGAGGATCCGCTGGGTCATCATCAGGCCCAGGCCGGTGCCTTGGGCCTTGGTCGTGAAGAAGGGGGTGAAGAGCGAGGTCAGGCTCTCCTCGGGAATTCCGACGCCGGTGTCGCTGATCGCGACCTGGGCCATCGGCAGGGTCTTTCCCTCGCTGACGGCCATTCGGTAATCGCTGATGTAGCCGGTGGCCACCCGGAGCACCCCGCCTTTTTCCATCGCCTCGACTGCGTTCTTGATCAAGTTGAGGAAGGCTTGGCGCAGCGAAGGCTCATGGCCGATGACCGGCGGCAGCGAAGGATCGAACTCTTGCTTGAGTTGAATATCGAAACGCTCGAGTTGGGGCTTCTGCAAGGCCAAGAGCTCGGAGAGGGTGCGGTTGACGTTGACTGAGCCCTTCTTGATCTTCTTGGGCTTGGAAAAGTCGAGGAGCTGGGTGATGAGCTGGTTGAGCCGGTCGACTTCGGAAATAATCATTTGGGCGTATTCGCGGTCTTCGGTCGAGTCGATGTCCCGGTCCAGCATCTGGGCGGCGGCGCGGATTCCGCCCAGTGGATTGCGGATCTCGTGGGCCAGGCCCGAAGCCAGGGTGCCCATCATCGAAAGCCGGTCTTGAACCCGGTTCTCTTCCTGAAAGGCGATGTCGATGGTCGACTCGTGAATCCAGACCAAGGCCCCGATCGGCGCCTCGAGCTGGCCCAAGGGAGCGATTTCAACTTGAACCAGTCCCCGGTTGCGGCCGGTGTTAATGCCAAGCTCGTGGACGTGGACCGTCCTCCCGCTCAGCAAAACTTCCTTGGCCAAGGCGTCGAGCGATTGGCCGGGACGGAGCAGGTGGTCGAGCTTCTTTTCCTTGGCGAGATTGCTGGAGAGAAGGAGGAGTCTTTCGGCGGCCGGGTTGAGATAGGAGATCCGGCCCTGAGCGTCGAGCAATAGAACCGCGGCGTGCAGGAAATTGAACAGCACGTCAACAATCGGATTTTCAAGAAAATCGCGTGGGGGGCTCATAGACCCATACCTTAGCCCCCGTTGCCGAGGGCGGATTTAAGTTTGGTACACCATGCTCACTGCCTAGAAAATAGGCATAAACGGGTAAGGGGTCAAAAGGCAAGGAAATATTTTATAAAATTGTCGACCCCTCTATTTTTATTCGACACCTGGCCACGGCTTGCCCGATAAGGGCTTGGGTTCGGAACTTAAAATAGGGGGCATGATGGCCGGCACAGCCACACCAGCGAAGGGCGCTTCGGCGCAATCTCAACAACCCGTAGTGGAATCTCCAGAGGTCGTCGCGGCGCGAGCCAAGGCGAACGAGACCGGCTTTGCGCGGAATCGGGCCGAAGCGATTTATAACGCCGCCAAGAAAGAGAAGGGCGCGGATAGCCCCGAAGCCAAGGCGGCCAAGACGACACTCGAGGCCGCTCAAGCCGAAGTCGAGAAGGCTCAGGCCGAGCTAAAGACGGCGCTCAAGCTGCCGACCAAGAATTCCTCGGCTCCGACGCCGAATTCCGCCAAGGCCAAGGCTCCCACCAAGGCCATTCCTGAGGAACCGGCTCCCGCCGAACGGCCCAAGGCCGCCGTCATCGAGCGCATCTACATCGAGCGGCCCAAGGTCTATGAATACCTCGAGGTCCTGCCGACGAAGGATCGGGCCGAGTTCCAGAAGCGATTGGAAAAGATTCTGAAAGAGCTCAAGACCGAGCCGAAAAATATGGAATATTACCGGAAGCAGCTCAACCGGAACGGCGAAATGCTTCGAGTCTTAGAAGCCCCGCGCGGTGAGATGATGATTCGGCGGCGGAATGCCGCTTACTTGTTGATGGAATTATCAGCCCCGAAACTCGAGAAGCGCTAAGGAAAGATTGTCGCACTTGGCGGCTCGGCCATTGGGCAACTTCTTGGCCCGCATTCGGCGATGGCACTCGTCGACCGTCCGCTCGGCGGCCTGAGTCAAGTTGCCGGAGCTGGCTAGCTCGGCCAACTCCTTCAAGCTGAAATTGCTGTCGAAGAAATTGTCGGTGACGCCGTCGGTGGCGAGGAGCACCCGGTCGCCGGGTTCGAGCTGGACCTGGGACAGGGAGACGTCGCGCTGGGGATGCATGCGATCGAGGCCAATGCAGCGGTTGAGGACATGGTTGAGCTCCAGCGCCGTGCTCGGATCGACCAGCCCTTCGCGGAGCAGCTCCTGGCCCTGGGTGTGGTCCAAGGTCTGGAAGACAATCGCGCCCTCGCGGAGGACCAATATCTTGGTGTCGCCGACGTGGGCGGTTTTAAGTCGAGTGTGCTTGATTTGAATAGCGGCGAAGGTGCAGCCCATCGGGTGCATGCCGCTCAAGCGGGGATCGCTGTGGGCCCGGGCCAGGATGGCCTCGTTGGCATAGCTCAGGGCCTCTTCCAATTCCATCGCCCGCCGCATCCCGGCCTCGAAGAAATCGATGGCGATGCCGGCGGCGATATGGCCCGAGACGTGGCCGCCCATGCCGTCGGTTAGACCTAAGACCTTTTGCTCGGCCATCATCAAGAATCCATCTTCATTGCGCGGCTTGTAGTCGACTCCGGCGTCGGTGACCGCGACGGCGGTGTGCTTGCCCAAGGTTGTCTTGGCCGCGCCGATTTGGTTGTTCCGGGCCTTGTGGCTGCCGCGAATCCTCTCGGGTTCGAGGTCCTCGAGGTCCGGCCGGTTGAGCAGGGTCCGCATCAGCTCGAGCCTTTGGCTCAAGTGCAGCGAGTTGGAGAAGTTGGCGATGGTCTCGGCCTCTTGGCGCCGGCCGAGTCGCTTCAGGAGCCGCACACCCTCGTCGATTTCATGGAGCAGGACTTGGGAGAGAAAGAGACTCTCCTCGGGGCGATAGGCGGCGCGAGTTCGGGGGTCGTGGCGGAAGAAATCTTGGACTTGTTTGGGCACTTCCTCGGGCGGACGCACCGAGACAACGGCAGAGCCCTCTCGGCGGGAGCCTTTTGGCCGGGTCCGCCGAACGTTTTTGGAATAGGGCTGCTGCGGCTTGGCGCTTTTCGAGAGTGAACCAAGGTCTTTTTCCGACATTATCCCCGACCAATCCGCAAATGATTCAATATTATAGAAATTTCCCTGATCCGGCACAACCTCCAACCGAGGTTGACGATACGCGTCAAATGACGCATTGAACAATCTCGCCGTAATCGTTAGTATAATTTTTTTGCTTTTCGAATTAATTTCGTCTCGATGAGTTTTTTTGTCCGACAACGTGTCCAGCAGAGGCTGCAATCCGAGGAAGGCGCTTACCGAAAAGCCGGCGCCGCTCTCCGCTTCGGGCTCGCTTATCCCAACCGTTATTTCTTCGGGATGTCCAATCTCGGCTTCCAAACTCTCTATGCCGTGCTCAACCGGATGACCGAGGTTTCCTGCGAGCGCTTCTTCCTTCCGGAGGAGGATCTTTTGACGCAATTTTCGGCCGGTTCGCTTCAGGGCTATGAGCTCGGTTCGGCGGCCCGCGATTTGGAAATGGTGGCTTTTTCGGTCTCCTATCAGAACGACTACCTGAATTTGATCCCGATGCTTCATTTGATGGGTCTGAAGGCTCGTTCGGCCGACCGCGACGAAGCCGATCCGATCATTTTGGTCGGAGGGCCGGCGGCGACGATCAATCCCGAGCCGATCGCCGATTTCTGCGACGTCCTCGTTTTGGGCGAGGGCGAAGAGGTGCTGGAAGAGATCGTCGAGGTCTTCCGCCAGACCCGGGACAAATCGGAGCGCTTGCAGGCCCTGAGCGGCTTGGAGGGCGTCTATGTTCCCAGCCTTTTCACCAATCCCTACGTCGCCGGCGCGGCGGCGGCCCGGGCCAGCCTCGGTTTTGGCTTGGTCAGCGGCCAGCCCAACGGCTCGCCCCAGGAGGGCGCCTTCATCCGGCGGCGGGTGGTGCGCAACACCGAGCTTCCTCTGGCCCATAGCATCGTGCTCACGCCCGAAACCGAGTTCGGCGATCTCTTCCTCATCGAGGTTCAGCGCGGTTGTCAGTGGGGCTGCCGTTTTTGTGCCGCCGGCTTCATGTACCGCTATCCCCGTTATGACGCGCTGGAGACCCTCAAACGACGCATCGACCATGGCTTGAAATACCGTCGCAAGATCGGTTTGATTGCCGGCGATTTGCTGGGCCACGAAGAAATTCACGAGATCTTGGGCTACATCGACGCTCAGGGCGGCGGCTTCAGTCCTTCTTCGGTGCGACTTAACGCCTTCACTCCCGAGATCATCCATTATCTGCAGAAGAGCGGGAATCGAACCATCGCCATCGCTCCCGAAGCCGGAAGCGAGCGTTTGCGGCGAGGCTTGAACAAGACCTTCACCGATGAGGAGGTCGTCGAGGCGGCTGTCCGCCTGGCCGAGGGGGGCATCCTCAATATCAAGCTCTATATTATGATCGGCCTGCCGACCGAGACCGATCAGGACATTGAAGAGCTCTGCCAATTGACCCTTCGAACCCGTGAAGCCTTGAGCGCCTATGCCCGCCGCTCGGCTGTGATGCCGTCCCTGACCTTGAGCGTCAGCCCTTTCACTCCCAAGCCTTCGACGCCCTTGCAATACAGCGCCTTTGTCGGGGTTCCGGCCCTGAAGGAGAAGCTCCAGACCATCCGCAAGCGCCTGCTCAAGGCCGGGCACATCAAGCTATCTGGGGAAAGCGGCCTGGACGCCGAGATCGAGACCCTGCTTTCCCGCGGGGACCGTCGAGTCGGCGAGTTTCTCCACAAAGCCTTGGTTCCGGTCGGGAAGGCGCTGAGCGTCGGCTCTCCCGCTCACCTACGTAAGTCATTGTTATCTTTAAGCTTTGACCCAAACTTCTTCACGACTCGGCGCTTCGATCCGGCCGAAGCCACGCCTTGGGACTTCATCGACCATGGGATCAAGAACAACTTCCTCAACCGGGAGTGGGGCAAGTTCGAGACCGGCAAGATCACCCACTACTGCATGCCCGAAGTGTGCCGGAGCTGCGGCGTTTGCTAAAATCTAGACTTTTAAATCCTTTTCACCATGCTATCGTAAGAAGCTGGATGAAGGACGAAGGGAATGCGGCAAAATTCCAAAAATGGGCATTCGGGGATGGTGGGGCTGGCCTTGCTGGCCTTGCTGGCCTTGCTGGCCTTGCTGGCTTTGGCGCTCTTGGTTTCGGCGCCGGCCGCCGCTCAGGTCTATCGGACCGGCACTTCGGTAGCCGCTCCGGTCTATGGGACGCAGTATTATTATCCAGGAACTGTCGTTGTTGAACCTTTGCTCTTGCCGAGAACGGGCAGCAACGATTACATTTACACCTACGATAATGTTTACGGGGCGGGGGCTTCGGCGGCAGGCCGGATGGACCGAGTGGTCGTTAATCCTCAACCGCAGCTATACATCCCCCGTCAGCAACCGCGAGTTTTGATAGGTTACTAACCAAACCCTCCTTTTCGGGGAGGTCGACACTTCAGGATGGCCGGCTCGTCACAAACGGGCCGGCCATTATTTTTGGGGTTTGACCCTCCCCCTGATCCGTCCTAGGTCTGCCGGGTGCTGAAATTCTTCTTTAACCGCCTAAGCCCGATGATCTGGGTGATGAATGGCTTGGCTTTCTTCGAAATGCTGGCGATCTTCTACCGCCATTGGCAGGGGGCTCTACGAATCGGACCGGCCACCATCTTCCTCCTGGCCTCCTGGTGGATCCTCAATCTCTGCAACGCCATCCCCTGGTATTCGCAGCGAACCGGCCCCAACGGCCGGCCCGAGAAGCTGGGAATTCGCCTTCATTTCCACAAGGCCATGATTCCTTATATCTATATCCTGGCCCTGGCCTTCCTCCTGAAGCTGTTCGGGGCCTCGGAGCTGGCTTTGAGCCCCTTTTGCATTCTTTTTCTGCCTCTCTATTACGTCGATGTCATTCTGCTCTATTTTCACTTCCGGGACTCCAGCAGCTTGACCCCCGGCTATTTCAGTCATAATTTCTATCGCAAAGACGAGGAACCATCATGTACCCCCTAGCCATCTTCGGCCTTGGGCCGCCCGAGCTTCTTCTGCTCCTGTTGATCATCCTGATCGTATTTGGAGCCGGCAAGATCCCCCAGATCGGCAGCGGCATAGGCAAAGGCCTGCGTAACTTCCGGAAATCGGTCAAAGGCGAGGACGAAAATGACGCTCCGCCGCCCCCGGGCCAAGCCCCTTAAAATCGGCTCCAGCCGCCGATTCGGCTTTTGACACGCTGAGTAAAATAACCCATACTTTCGGGTAGAGGAGAACGAGGTCGATTGACGCGTTTTCGCATCCGTGGCAGACCCCGTTTCGCGTCATCCCTGCGTCATAAAGGAGAGTATCATGGATAAGGACCGTTCCGGCCGCATCGTTAAGCGCTATCAAAATCGCAAGCTCTACGACACTCAGAACAGCTGCTACGTCACCTTGGACGAGATCGGCCAAATGGTGAAGCAGGGCGAGGACGTCAAGGTCGTCGACAACCGCAGCGGCGAAGATCTGACCACCGTGACTTTGACGCAGATCATCTTCGAGGAAGAAAAAAAGAAGAAGAGCCTCTTGCCCTTGGCCACCTTGAAAAACATCATCCAATCGGGCGGCGAGTCGATCGCCGAATTCTTCCAGAAGGGCGTGGCTTCGATCGGCAACGTCCGGGCCGAAGTCATCGACAAGATCAAAGACGAATTTGAAGACGGCGGCAGCTTGGTGAAGGACATCCTCCACCGGGCCCACAAGACCGTCGACGAGCTCCAACGCAAGGTCGAAGAGAAGATCAAGATCCCCTTCGTCGGCGGCCCCGGCTCGCGTATTCCTCAGCTCAAAACCGAGCTCCGCGCCCTTCGCAAGAAGATGGCGACCTTGGAGCGGAAGCTCAAAGACTACCAAAAATCGGCCTAAGGCATCCCATGCTGAAACAGGCTGGACGCCCCGAATCCTAGGCGTTAGGAGGGGGGGCATGTACGAAGTCGTCATCACCCAGCCCTTCGTCGCCGCCCATCGTCTGACCCTCTACGACGGCAGCCTCGAACCCCTCCATGGCCACAATTGGAAGGTCGAGGTCCGCCTCGAGGGCAGGGACTTGGATAAGATCGAGGTGCTGATCGACTTCCTCGAGGTGAAGAAGGAAGTCCAAGCCCTACTGAAGGAAATCGACTACACCTTCTTGAACGAGAACGAGCGCTTCGCCGGCCGCAATCCCTCGGCCGAGGTCGTCGCTTATTGGATCTTCCAAAAGCTGAAATCGGCCATCCAGCATCCGGTGGCCAAGATCCGCAAGGTCACGGTCTGGGAGACCGAGGACTGCGCGGCGACTTATTCCGAGTTACCCCCTCCTTTGTAAGGAGGGGGCAGGGGGAGGTAGAGAGTTTGTATAAGCGCAGAGTTTTGCATTTTTGCAGACTCTCTACCCCTCCCTAACCCTCCCCTTACAAAGGGGAGGGAAAGAACAAGATGTCCTCGTCTTACGTCGCGCTATTATCCGGCGGTCTCGATTCGACCGTCGCCGCTTTCGCCGCCGCCCGCCGCGGTCCGGTCGGCATCGCGGTGGTCTGCGATTACGGTCAGCGCGCGGCCAAGGCCGAGATCGACGCAGCCAAAAGGATTTCGAAACGGCTCAAGGCCGAATGCCGCGTCATTAAGCTGCCTTTCCTCGAACAGGTCACCAAGACCGCCTTGGTGATGAACGACAAGATCATCCCCCAGATCAAGATGGCCAAGCTCGACGACCGCAGCGAGACCGAGAAGAGCGCCCAGGACGTCTGGGTGCCCAACCGCAACGGGCTCTTGCTCAACATCGCGGCCTGCCTGGCCGAGGGTGAGGGCTTCGCCGAGGTCGTGGTCGGTTTCAACGCCGAGGAGGCCGCGACCTTCCCGGATAACAGCGCCAACTTCGTCGACCGGGCCGACCGCTTCTTCGAGCTCTCGACGCTGGGAAGAATCCAAGTTTTTGCGCCGACCATCGGTTTGAACAAGACCGAAATCGTCAAGCGAGGCATCGAGCTCGATGTCCCCTTCGGCGAGGTTTACAGCTGTTACCTGGGCAAGAAACGGCACTGCGGCCGCTGCGAGTCCTGCGTCCGTTCGCGCCGGGCTTACGAGAACGCCGGGCTTTGGCCCCAGCTCAAAGAGCGCTTCGAGGCTTGATGGAAACTTATCTCCACAAAGAAAAGCTGAAATACGACGGCTCCCAGCTTTCTTCCCACTTCGCTTTCCGGTCTTTCGGCCTGCTCGGCGACAGCGCCGTAGCTTTCTTCGGGCCCTGTGAGGTCAAGATTGACGCGATGGTCGACATCGAGGACGTGCGCCGTGACGCGCCGATCTTCAGCAAGGAGATGCTAAGTTTCATCGTCGAGAGCTTCGCTTTCGACTTAAAGGCCGCCGCCGCTTTTCAGCGATTAATGGTGAGCATCGCCGCCGAGCGCCTGGCCGAACAGAAGGTGGGGGCGATCCAGCGCCGCGGCGACGATCTCTTCGTCGACGGCCGAAAGCTCAGCGTCTCGATTGCCGCGGCTTCGCCGGTCTCGACCTTGATCCACTTGGGCCTCAATGTCGACGCCGCCGGCGCACCGGTGGCGGCGATCGGGCTCGGCGAGCTGGGCATCGACGTCCAAGGCTTTGCCACTTTGCTTTTGAGCTCTTTTCGGGACGAATACGAGAGCCTGCTCAAGGCGACTTGGAAGGTGAGGCCGGTGCGATGAAGGACCAGGCCAACCTCATCGAGATCTTTTCCAGCTACCAAGGCGAGGGGCCCTACGTCGGGCGGCCGATGACCTTTTTGCGCTTCCAGGATTGCGCGCTTTCTTGCAGCTACTGCGACACGCCGGCCTCTTTCGAGAAGCATCCTCAATTCCGGGTCGAAACGCCGCCGCGGAGCCGAAGCTTCGAGCTCCACTCCAATCCCATCGATGCCGCGGCTTTGACGCGCTTGCTTGAGTCCTTCAGCGATCCTTTCCTCAGCCTCACCGGCGGTGAGCCCCTGCAGCACGCCGATTTCTTGAAAATTTGGCTGCCCCAATTGCCGCGGCGATTTAAGATTCTGCTCGAGACCAACGGCGTTTTACCGGCGGCTCTGGCCAAGGTTCTGCCTTGGATCGACGTCGTCAGCATGGACCTTAAGCTTCCTTCGGTGACCGGAATGCGGGCCTACTGGAAGGAGCACGGCGAGTTCCTCAAGCTGGCCCGGGATAAGGAAGTCTACGTCAAGCTGGTGGTTAGCCAGCCCACCGATCTCGAGGAATGGCGCGAGGCCGTCGCCTTGGTGGAAGCCGAGGCGCCGGAGGTTCCGTTCATCCTCCAACCGGTGACGCCCTTTGGCCCGGTGCGCGAGGAAATTCGGCCCGACCACCTTCAAGAGCTATTCGAGCTCTCGAAGGGCCGCTTGAAGGACGTCCGGGTGATTCCCCAGGTTCACCCCCGCTTGGGAATATTGTAGGAGAGCTTATGCCCTTGCAGACCCGCGAAGAATTGGAAGCCCAGGAAGCGCGGAGCCTCGCGCCTTACGCCTGTCTCAGCGCCCAATCCTCGGGCCGGGAATATCCCCAGGAGGAGCACCCCTATCGGACCCGCTTCCAGCGCGACCGCGACCGCATCGTCCACAGCAAGGCCTTTCGCCGCCTCGAATATAAAACTCAAGTCTTCGTCAACCACGAGGGCGATCATTACCGGACTCGACTCACCCACAGCCTTGAAGTCGCTCAAATTTCGCGGAGCATCGCCCGGATGCTCCGGCTCAACGAGGATCTCTCCGAAGCCATCTGCCTGGCTCACGACTTGGGCCACCCGCCCTTCGGCCATTCCGGCCAAGACGTGATGAACGAGCTGATGAAGGACAAGGGCGGCTTCGAGCATAACCGCCAATCGCTGCGCATCGTCACGGTCTTGGAGGACCGCTACGCCCAATTCCCGGGCTTGAACTTGAGCTACGAGGTTTTGGAAGGCATCTCCAAGCACTTCACTGACTACGACCTGCCCGACGGCCGCGGTTTCCACCGCGAAGGCCATCCCAGCCTCGAGGCCCAGATCGCCAACTTCGGCGATGAGATCGCCTACAACAACCATGATTTGGACGACGGCCTGCGCAGCGGCATGATCAGCGTCGAGCAATTGCGCGAGGTCAAGATCTGGCAGCAGATCTTCGAAAAAGTCGAAAAGGAGCTGCGCGAGGCCTCGCTCAAAGTAAAGGTTCACGAGACGATTAGGCGTCTGCTCAACTTATTGGTGACGGACCTGGTCGAGCAGACGATGGCCGCCATCGAAGATCAAAAAATCGCCTCGCTCGAGGACGTGCGCCGGGCGTCCAAGCCCATCGTCGGCTACAGTGAGGACATCAAGATCAAGAACGCCGAGCTCAAGAAGTTCCTCTTCAAGAACCTCTACCGCCATTACCGAGTGGAGCGAATGGCCGACAAAGCCGAACGAATTTTGCGCGATCTTTTCCGGGCCTACACCAACAACCCCAAGATCCTCCCGCCCTGGATCTTCACTCGGGCCGGCAGCGACGATCCGCTGCGGGCGATTTGCGATTACGTTGCCGGGATGACCGACCGCTTTGCGCTGGACGAGCACCAGAAATTGTTCGATCCTCACGCCCGCGTCTGAGTTTATAAGGAAGCTTATGTTTCAAGGTAAAAAAGTCGAAGTTCAGCTCAATACTCCGATCGTCATTTTGGTTCCCGAAGGCGATTCGGGCAAGACTCGAAGCGAAGCCGTGGTCAAGATCCTCGCCCAGGTTGCGGCCGCCACCGAGGCCGGAGTCCAGCTCGATTTGGGCGAGATGTTCAACGAAAAGCAGCAGAAGGTTCCTTCGCCGCACAAGGCGGTTTTCCTTCCCTTCCACAAGATCGACCACATTTTCGCCCTCTCCTAACCAGAGGCCCAATCTAACAACCTTTGCCATTCCAGGGCGATAAGCCCTTGGTTTCGCCAAACCCGCCTAGACAAGGGTATTTCTCCACCTGCTAAAGGGGCACAGCCTTGGCTGGAAAGGTCTCATTTCGTCTCACCCCTGAGACCCGGAAACTGCTTCCGGTACATGAAGAATTCTATGCGACGGTCCTCGGCTTATTCGAGAAGGGCCAAAGTCCGCTGACTCTCAAGGCCCGTGACCCCGAGGCCCGGACCGAGACCGAGGTCAAAGCCAACGGCGACGTTGAAATCACGCTGGTCCTTCCTTTCGACAACAACGACCAAGCCGGCGACGGCCGGATTTACCTCAAGGATCGCTTCCTTTTCGATCCAACCCAAAAAGTTCTGAAGGGTTACCAGCGAAGCTTCGAGCTTGGCGGCAGCGATTCCGCAGCCTGGAAAGGCTGGCTGGCGAAGTACCAGACCCTGCTCAAAGACCGGCCGAAGCTGAACGAACCCCGGATTGTCCGCTTTGGGCTCGACGTCGCCCGGACTCACGCTCTGCCCCTGGTCGACGAGCGAGAGCAGACTTTAAAAAAATTCAGCGACGCCTTCGCTAAGGAGCATCGCCATCTCGACAGCGCCCACGCTCTCATTAAGGAGATGGGCCAAGGTCAAGGCATCGAAGGCCTGAAGCTTCGGATCAAGGAGAAGGAAAACCATTACCAGGTGCTGCGTCAAGCCGACGGCAAAGTCGAGCTGGTGATTAATTTCGCCATCGATGACGACGGCTCGGGCAGCAATGGCCGGATCTGGCTGAAAGACCGTTTTCTGCTACAAGACGGCAAGCTGTCGGGCTTCGCCCGCGATTGGTCGCTGGATTCTCGCCCCCAAGGCGACCCTAATTTCCCGGTCATCCTCGAGAGATTGAAGAACCAGCCCGGACCCGACATGGCCGAAGTCCGGGCCTTCGCTGAAAATCTTTATCCGCAACTGGTTTCCCAAGAAAATCCCCACCCTCAGGACTTAACCCCTCTCATAGCCGCGGCGGTAAAGGGTCCGCCCGGCGAAAGCGTTTTTAAGGATCGAAAGCGCGACGGCGTCGACCCCTTGCCGGTCCAGCGTGAAATTCTCGAGCTGCTCCAAATTCTTGCCGGAGAGGACTTGGCAAAACGGACCGACGCTGCCAAGGGCTTGCTCAGCTTCGGGAGCGGCGGCGACTCCGAGTCGGAGCAGGCCCATTTGACCTCTCTATTTGAAGAGATGAAATCGTCTTTAGAGCGGGGGAAAGACAGGCTGCCAAGTCTGTTCGTCAATTTGGCGCTAAGCCCCGGGGCCGCGGCCCAACGTGAAAAATTACAGCAGTTGGGCGTCTTCGGCGAGCTGATGTCATTGAGCCAAGAGCGGGACTTGGAGCTGCGCCAGGAGGGCTTGATCGGCCTCGCCAATAAGCTCTTCGACCGGGGCTACGTCGGAACCGCCCTGAACATCGCCGAGCGCTTGAGCGAAGTTCCCAAAATGAAGCGCCGGGCCGGCAAGCTGCTGGACTTGGTCCGGGGCCGAGCCGATTTCGGTTCGAAGGTCGAATTCACGGTCCGAAATTTCAGCAGGGAATTGACCAAGCCCTCGATGCTGATCGGCATGATGGCTGCGCCCTTCGGCGGTGTGGCCCTCGAAGCCAGCGGCCTTCGAGGCCTGCGATGGATTTACGACCTCGCGAAAATTCAACGGATCGGCAGCGGGGGCAAATTCCTCGCCTCGGTCGGCGGGATGCTCGGTGAGGCGCTGGCCTTCACCGCCATCCACCGTAGCTACGAGCGGCTTTGGCACGGCTCGGACACGGCTTGGCATGGCGCCGGCAATGAGCTTCTATCCTCGCTGTTGCTCTTCGGCGCGATGCGCGCGGCCCATGCCGGCGGAGCTTGGACCGGCAGTCGAATGGCCGAAGGAAAGTTGAATTTCAAATTGGGCCGCCGGCAAATTCGTTTCGGTGGAAGGCAGGGAGCCGAAGCCTATACCCCGGATT
Source organism: bacterium (assembly GCA_044869875.1). Taxonomy (GTDB): domain Bacteria; phylum UBA10199; class UBA10199; order DSSB01; family DSSB01; genus DATEDP01. The sequence continues at coordinate 17,920 of JBIOXX010000254.1, forward strand.
TAGCGGCCGCGACGCCGACCGGACGGCTGATGTTGAGCGATCCATGGGTTCCCGAGGCCGGGGTTGGCCGGCCGGCTCTTAGTCCTTTGGGTTTGGCCAGTAGCGGTCTTCTCAATCACTTCGGCGGCATCGCGGCGATGCAGGTTGCCGGGTGGGGTAGCCGGATGTTGGAATTTGCGCCGATCAGTCATCAGGGTTTCTTCGGCGACTCTTTCGACTCGGTGGTGGCCTATCTCCAGGCGGTGATGGGCTTCAAGCTGGCCAATCGAGCGACCCTGGGACGGCTTCAGCCGGCCTTGGGCGAAGCCAAGATGCGAATCGGCTCGGTGGCCGAAGCCGGGCTTCCCGAGCCTAGAAATCCGGCCGCCCGCCACGGCCTGTTTCGGCCCAATATTCCCGAGCTCCGGCTCTTCGACCTGAACCAAGGCGGGGCTCGGTTCGATTTTCGGATTCTGCCGGGCCGGGAAATTTCGCTCGACCCACTTCTCTTCGGCGACGAGGGCCGACGGATCATGATCGGGATGGATCAGACCGGCATGTATTTGTTCGATCACCGGCCCCAAGTCAGCACTGCGGGCTACAACGTTCCGGTCAATCACTGCCGGATCTTCAATTTTGCCGAGCAGGCCTTGGTCTTCAACCGCCGGATCATGGCGAATCAAACCAAGGTCTACCTTCAGGAGGGCGACAGCTTCATGGTTGGGATGAGAAACCTTCAGGTCACTCATCCCCGATTTTCGCCGATTTTTGCCATGCTCAGCGACTTGGCGCCGCGGCCGCAGATGCGGTTGGGCTCTCGAATCGATGCCGCCAATGACCTCGAAAGCTTGCTCGGCGCTTTTCAAGCCGAGGGATTGAATTTAAGCCAAGTGGCCCGCCACGTTCAAAAAGTCTGGGAAGGTCGGGAGCTCATGTATGGCCTGCCGGTTGAGCTTGGTTTGCAAGCCAAGGTTGAAAGCCTGATTCATTCCGAGCTCCGGCGAGGCGAGCGCGAGGGGCTCGACGAGACGGCGGTGAAAATGAAGCCGTCGGCGTTCAATGACCGCTGGTCACCGGTTGAAAGGTCCTTGCACGTCAACCGGGCCGTCGAAAAACTTAGTTCCCGACTGAAGCAGACAAGCTCGGTTCTCGAAATGGTGAACGTCCTGCGGGCTTCGCCCTTCCTCGAGATTGAAGGCAAGACGATCTCCGAAATCACGCTAAGCATGAACGAGACCGCTACCCGGCAGCGGCCGGCGGTCCAAGACCTGCCTTACACCGCCGGTATCCGCCAGCAGGTCCGCGACATCCTGGAACGCGACAATTATTGGGCCGCGATGCGCCAGCACGACGATGGCCGGCCCTTGCGGCCTCGCGATCCCACGATGCAGCCCGAATACGTCGAGATCCACCAGAAGCTCCAGGCCGTCTACCACCGGGTCCGAAATTCCCCAGTCCTCCGCGACGAGCTGCCCAGTCGCCTGATGGGTCGACTGGAAGAGCTGGTTTACCAGGTGTTAGAGCGGGGTCAGCCGGTGGAGATATTGCCCAGCTCCGACGGCCTCCGCGGCATGGTGCAGATGTATCAGTACGACGTGGTGCGGATCGCCGAACGGCTGTTCCCGGTGGAGATGGAAGCCCGAGTGGATCCCTGGACCGGCGAAAGGATCGATCCTCTCAACCGCGAGGCTCGCTATCGCTTGGCCTTCCACGTCTTGAACCACGGCGCCAACCGTCCGGTATTGGGAGTTCCTTCTCCCCACGAGCGCCAGGAATTGAACCGTTTGGTGAAGAGGTATCTCGACGACAGCCAAAGCGGAAATTTTCTCCAAGCCCAGACGGTCCTCCGCGACCATTTCGACCGGGCGACGCCCGAGGCTCAAAGCATGCTGAGCTCGGCCCGGCCCGAGGAGAAGGCTACCTTGCTCGGGCTTTACTTCGGGCCTTTTCGGCGCCGCGACTTGGCGCCGGCGACCGCCTTCCAAGTTTCGACTTGGATGGGCCAAGCCGGCATGTTCCGCGAGGTCGGCGTCACTTACGAGATTCGGCACGAGTCCCTGCGAGCCACTCTTTCCCTGGGCAACCTGGGCAACGTCGAGCCCCAGAACCGCGAGGACTTTTTCTCGCTGCACACCCATCCCGAGACCTACGTCGGCCCGG
>JBIOXX010000255.1:0-7113 GCA_044869875.1 bacterium
TCGGCGGCGACGGTTTCGGCGGCGGTGTTTTTTTTCAGTATAACGATCTCTTCCATAAGGGGTATCGACTTAAAGTCGACTATCGGATTCACACCAACCTGGATCAGACGGCTCACCTCCGTTTGGACAGCCCGCCCTTGGTCTATCTTTGGGATCGGCCCTTCTCCTACCGGGTTCAGACCAGCTTTCGCAACAACCCCAACAATCGCTTCTATGGAATAGGCGCCGACAGCCAGGAGAGCGATCGTAGCGAATACGGCTACAACCGAGTCCGTGGCGGCATCGAGCTCAACTACGACATCTTTCCCTCGTTTCGAACAACGCTGCCCATCGAGTTCATGACGGTGAATTCGGGCCCGGGGCCTACCGGGGATGTCAGTGTCCAGGAAGTCTTTCCGGCCTCCGAGCTCGTGGGTTTCGACCGCCGGCTGAATTATTTCATCACCGGATTGACCCTGACCCACGATACGACGGATTCCGAGGACCTGCCGACCCGAGGCGGCGTGCAAAGCTTCCGGTTTTCGCGTTTCCAAGGACTGGGCACTACCCAATTCGATTACAACGAATACTTTTTGGATATTCGCCAATACTTTAAGCTCTGGTCCCCCCGGCATATTTTAGCGCTGAGGAATGCCTGGCAGTTTCAGCAGGGCGAGGTTCCGTTTTATCTTCTCTCCGATTTGGACTGGAAGACCTTCCTCCGCGGCTTCGACCGGGGCCGTTTTCGAGATGAGAATTACGTCGTGGTCAACGCCGAGTACCGCTTCCCGGTATGGGACTACATCGACGGGACGATCTTTGTGGATACCGGGCGGGTCTTCGGTGGATTCGGCGATTTGTCTTTCAAGGATTGGCGTTATTCGGCGGGCGGAGGGCTGAATTTTTTCATTCGCGACTTATTTCTCTTCCGGGTTCAGGTTGGATACGGGGGAGAAGGGGCTCAGGTGATTTTTCAATTCGGGCCTTCGATTTGAGGATTGAAATGAAACAGGGGATTCTATCGTTAATTTTGATCTTGAGCGCCTGCGCGCCGATGTCGCAGCTGCGATACCCCTCGGCGCGCTGGCTGCGGGACGACGATCGAAAGCCGATCGAGAAGCCCGGCGTCCGCGAGCAATACCGTTTTATGGATATCGCCGAATACCAGTTCTTCTATCAACTCGAGCGTCTGGTCGATATTCCCTTGCAGGCCGAGAATATTCTCGGCGCGCTTGGCTTACCGGCACGACAGGAAGCGTTGAACACTAACAACTTTGACGAAGTGGCCGATTCGACTTGGTTCACCAACCGAGTGGGGCGGCGGCCTTTGAGTCTGGAGGAGATCCGCCAAGGTCCGAATCGTGGCTCGGGTCCCGACCCCGCCGGGCCTTGGATCGTCATCAGCGGCAAGTCGGCTGGGATCAGTCCAGGCCTTGTGATTCAAGACTCTCATGGCGACCGCTACCTAATCAAATTCGACCCGGCCGGTCACCTGAACTTGGCCACCTCGGCCGAGGTCATCAGCACCAAATTCTTCTATGCCTTGGGTTACAACGTTCCGGAGAACTACCTCGTAGATTTTCGGCCTGAGATCCTTCGGATTTCCCCGAAGGCCACTCAAAGGGATCGAAAGGGAAAGAAGATTCCGCTGACCGAGGAGGACGTCAAGAAGATCTTCCAACGCCTTCCCCAGATCGGGGATGGCGTTTACCGGACTTTGGCCAGCAAGTTTCTGGAAGGCGATTTGATCGGACCTTTTTCCTTTCGGGGAAAGAGGCGAGGAGACAAGAACGACCGAATTCCTCATGAGCATCGCCGCGAATTGCGAGGCTACCGGGTATTCTCTTCACTGCTGGACCATTTCGATTCCCGGCAGGCTAATACCCTCGACTCCTTCATCGTCACCGGCCCCGGGCAGGAAGGTTACGTCCTCCATCAACTCCTCGATTTCGGTTCCACCTTAGGGAGCAGCGCGGTCAAACCCAAGGATAAATTGCACCGCCATGACTATGGGTTGAACTACGGCCAGGTCGCTGCCTCCCTAGGTAGCTTTGGCGGATACTATCCCGATTGGGACAAGGCTCATGACCCCGAGCTTCTCTCGGTCGCCATTTTTGAGTCCAATACCTTCAATCCGGAAACCTGGCGGCCGCAATATCCCAACCCGGCCTTCCAATACATGACGGTCAGGGATGCCTTTTGGGCGACCAAGATCCTCATGCAGATCAACGATGAGCAGATCGCCGCTATTGTGAAAGAAGCCCGCTACCTCGACCCCGAGGCCGAGTCCTATGTCACCCAAACTCTGATCGAACGGAAGCGGAAGATCGGAGAGGCCTGGTTCGGCAAAATGAACCCCTTGGATAATTTCGTGATCTTAGTCTCTTCCGGGGGAACCCAACTCGGTTTTGACGACCTGATGATTCAGAGCGGATTGCGTTCTCGGGGTAGCGCTACTTACCGTTACCGCCTTATCCAAGAGAAAGGCGTCTATGAGCTTTTAACTTGGCGGGAAACCGCCACCACCTCCTTGACCCTTTCGCCGGCCGAGATCGAAAAGATGAAACCCGGGAAGGTTTATCTGCTGCAATTGCAGACGAAGAGAGAGGGAGAAGGCCATTGGGGACCGCTCCTCGATCTAATGGTCCGGCGTGAGGGTGAGTTAAAGCTACTGGGATTGTTTCGGAGGTACGATTCTTAGCGAACCTTCACTTCCGGAGAGCATTGAGGGCATTTCGCAGGGTTTCCTTCGAAGTATCGTCCTCGAAGAGGGTCGCTCCGGTCTTCAATAGGTCCTCCACGACTTCCTCCACCGGGCGTTGGGCCTTGAGGCGCTGTCTTTCGCTGATATCTCCGATGAAGGGCCAGAGTTTTTCTCGGATATCGGGAGGAAGGATGTGTTCTAGATATTCCAGGGCGAAGCTCTTGAGCTTTTCGTCGCCGAAAAGGAGGCCCTGATAGGCCGTCTTTACCGAGACCGGTTCCCATACCAAGGACAATAGGCGGAAGGCGTGGACCAAACTCAAATCGCCTCGTGCCTCCACTCGCTTGTCGAGAACTCCCTCTTTCTCGTCTTCTTCCAGCTGATCAAAGATGAGCTGGGCCTCCCAAACGGCCTTCTGCCGATTTACCTCGAAGCGAAGAGCCTCCAAAATCGGTTGGTGCCAGCTCGGGGGGCTTTTTTCCATGCCTTCGTCTTTGCGCAGCTTTGTCAGGGCGATGGCCGAACGGTAACGAATCTCGAAGCGATTCGCCATCAGCCCTTGTAAAAGGGCGGGAGCGACACTCTCGCCTTTGATTCGGGATAAGGTGCGGGGGATGCGCCGCCGGATGACAAAGTCGGCTTCTTCATCGGCGAGCGTCGTTGTCAAAAAAGGCAGGGCTACGGGGCCAGCTTGAACCAATGCATCGGCCGCCGGTCGGACAAAGCTATCCCGGGCCAAAAGGCGGATCAGCGCCGGAATCTGGTCCGTCTCCCATTGGGTATTCTCCCTTAAGACTCGAGCGATTTCGCCGGAGTCCTCGGAAGCGAGGATCTTCGCAAGGTCGGGTGCTTGCACGATGTCGGCAGGGCTTGGAGGGGCTTGTTCGTGAAAGACGATGCCTCGTTCTTGAAGCGAGCTCTTCAGGTCCATATCGGCGAAGGAAGCGATCCACAAGTCTCGTCCCATCCGGTGCTCGTCTTGCTCGGGCATCATTTGCATTTGGCGGTTGCCTTCCTTCAGCCGGCCGACCAGCGTCCGATAGTATTCGCGATTCATTTTTCGGGCTTGGAAGAGGAAGACAAGGGCGATGACGGCGATCGCTGCCGAGAGAAAACGAGACGGCAGGTTTCCGACCGTTACCAAAAGGAAGACAAGAGTGGCTCCTAGTCCCTCGGCAACCGAATCGACGACCGAGTCGATGAATGTCTTGGTCTTGCGGCGAAGCCAGGAAGGAATCGGGACGTAGAGTACTTCGATGGCCGATCGGTGAAGCGACTTTCGCAGCGAATTGTCCGCTCCCCGCAGCCCGGTGGCCAGAGCCAAGCTGGGAATGATGATGAAGGACATTGAGCCCAGAAAGAGGATCAAGGGCAATACGGCCAAGGCCCAACCGATGCCGAATTTGGAGAGAATCCTGGATGTCAGGAAGAGTTGGATCCCGAGGGAAACGGCACCGGTCCAGCCATAAAAAGCCCCGAAGAAACCGGCCAGCGCGGCCTTGTTCGTCAAGGTCCCCCGAACCATATCCTTGAACTGGAAATCGAGCAGGGTGCTCGCGAGGGTCGCGGAGCCTACGATGAGGGCGATGGAGCGGAGGTGGCCATGGCCCCAGACCTGCCGGAGTTGCTCGCCGAGACCGGCCGCGGGTTCGGAGGTTCCCGCCTCCTTGGCTTCTTCGCCTTTCAAGGGTTCGGGAAGAAAAAAGCAAAGTGCCAAATTAATTCCGAGAAATCCGATCAACAAGGGGGTCAGTTCCACGACCCCGTAGGCCGTCGCTAAACCGGAAAGCGAAGTCCCGATCAGCATGGCGCCGGCCGTGCCTCCGGCGCTGATCAGGCCGAAGAGTCGTTTTGCGCCGCGGAGCGGAAAATGCTCCGAAACGACGATCCAAAATCCGGAGGTGAGCAGTAAGGTGCCGAGCGCGGTCCACAGATAGAATAAGACCACCGCGAATCGGAAGCGGGCGGCGATGGGCCAAAGCACGCCGAGCCCCAAAGCCACGGTGATCAAGACTCCTTGAAAGACTCGCATGCTGCGATAGCGTGACAGCATCCGGGTAAACAAACTGATCGTGGGGAGGCCGAGGAGGGTGACCGCCACCGTAATGTAAGGGAGGGTCTTCACTTCGAAGGAGCTCAAATAGAGGGCTTCGCGCAAAGACCTTGCGAGAATCATGAAACCCAAAATAAAGAAAGCTCCCCAAAAGGAAACCAAGAGCGGGCGCATTTCCCCGGGACGGACATCGAACCAACGGTTGAAGAAAATCAGAGGGTTCATCCGGCGGGAGCTCGGGCCAAATCCTTGACCGGATGATACTGCTGGGGCTTATCCAGGGGTTTGAGGGCTGGGTGGGTGTCCTCGGGAGGCAGGTGGAGCGACCACCAGTCCTTGGCCTGGGCTTGGTCCCATGGCTTGGGAAAAGATAGGGCCCGCAGGGCCTCGAAAAGCTCCTTGGGGTTTTGAAAACGGGCTTCGGGATTCTTTTCCAGGCACTTCATGATGATTCGGTCCATCTCCGGGGGGATCGTTAATTCGCTGACCTCGGAGGGAAGCTTTGGAACGGTCTTCACGTGATCGACCAGCAGATCCAAGCTGTTCGATTCCTCGAAGGGCGGATGCCCGGTGAGGCCCCAATAAGCCACCGCCCCCAACATGTAGATATCGGCCCGACCGTCGGTCTGGGCCTTGCTGTGCACCATTTCCGGGGCGATGTAGCGGGGGGTGCCGACAAAGGAGCTGGCTTGGGTGAGACTGGTATCGGAGAGTTTTCGGAACTCCTTGGCCAAACCGAAGTCGAGCACCTTGATGAAGTCGTAGAGTCCGCCTCGATGGGTGACGAAGACGTTGGAGGGCTTGATGTCTCGATGAATGATTCCTTGGTCGTGAGCCTCAATAAGCGAACCGCAAGCCTGCTTGAGGAGGTAGACCATCCGATTGGCGGGCAGGGGGCCGAATTTCTCGACCAACTTTTGCAGGTCCATCCCTTCCAGCATCTCCATCGCGTAGTAAAAGGTGTGGTTGGTGCAATGTCCGTAGTCGAAGATCGTGATCGTATTAGGATGGCTGAGCGAGGAACTGAGCCGGACTTCGTTTTCAAAACGGGCCAGCGCCACCCCGGAGTCCTCGCCATGGGGAATCATCACTTTGATGGCGGTGGGACGAGCCAGAAAGGCATGGGAAGCCTCGTAAACCGTTCCCATGCCGCCACGTCCGATTTCGCCCTTGAGGATGTAGTTCCCCACCCGCCGAGCCTTGTTGAGGTCGAAGCGGAAATTGTAGAGAATCTTCGTGATCATGATCGAGATGGCGGCGAGAATCAGGATATCGATGAACTGAGCGACGGTGGCGTTGCGGAAGAGCGTCGGGCCGCCGGCGGCTTCCCAAATTTGTTGAATGGCCGGAACATACCGATAGGCCAAAGCTTGGCTCACCGGAAAACTCAGGACGGCGGCCAAGCCGAGCAAAAGCTGAATCCACATCGGGACCGGCACGAAGGCGGCGTGAGCAAAGAGCAACATCGAATAAGGATAAACTCCGGGCAGCTTCGGCGAGAAAACCGAGAAGCTGAAGGTGATCATCAAAATATTGAAGGTCATGACCGCGATGTCGATGATTTGCAAGCCGCAGGTCGACCAATCCCGAAGCGAGATCACGGCGATGCCGAGCAGAAAGGAAGCCGCGTGGGCGATAAATTGTTGGTCATAGTAAGGAGCAAACGGGCTCCAGCCAATGTCGCCGTGGCGCCGGAAGACGTAGTGGTCGACTAAGTAAACCGTCAAGGAAGTGACCAAGCCGATCCAAAAGAAGAACAGCAAGCGGCTGCGCAGGACCCCGGAAGACACGGTCGAGGGACTGCTCCCACTCGTTATCGGTTGAAGGTATCTCATCAAATCGCCCCGTTGGAATTCGGAAATTATTCCATGGATCGTTTAAAATGTCGATTAGAGCGTCTTGATCCGTCGTCCAGGTAGAAAAGGAGGTTCTTATGTGCCCCGCTTGCCTCGCGACGGTGGCTTTGGTGGCTACCGGAGCCGCGTCCACCGGCGGTATCGCCGCTTTTTTTATCAAGAAATTCCGCCGAAAGGCGACGCCCAACCTCTCGGCCAAAAAAGTGGTTTCGGAGGAAGAGTGGCTGAAGGCCCGCAGGTCCCTCTTGGCCAAGGAAAAGGCCCACACTCGCCAGCGCGATGAATTGAGTCGTTTGCGGAGGGAGCTGCCCTGGGTCAAGGTCGACAAGGAGTACGTTTTCGAAGGCCCCAGCGGCAAAGAAACATTGTCCGATCTCTTCGGCGGCCGCAACCAGCTCATCGTCTATCATTTTATGTTTGCACCCGATTGGGAGGCCGGTTGCCCGAGCTGTTCCTTCCTGGCCGATGGCATCGATGGCGCCGCCGTCCATCTCGCCCACCGCGATGTCACCTTGTTAGCG
>JBIOXX010000256.1:0-3373 GCA_044869875.1 bacterium
TCAGCAAGACTCCGGTCGAGGCCGAGCTGCTCACTTCGCCGACCGGCCGCATCTTGCTCAATCCGCGTTGGGGCGGCGGCCAAGCGAATTGGTTCTCCCGGAACGTCGCCATGCCGGCCATCAACCATGGCACCGGGATCGTGGGGATGCATTTCGCCAACAGCCTTTCCCGGCACTGGGGCCTGATGCCGAACGACGGCCAAGATCAATGGTCCCATTTCCTCGAGAGCGCTCTCTCTTACGGTCAGGCGACGGTTGGATTCAATCTCGCCAATCGCCTCACGCTGGGCCGGCTGCAGGGAAGCCTCGGCGAGACCAAGCTCCGTTTGGATGGCATCGGTCGGGATCAGGTGCCGCTCGGCAAGAGATCGCGACAGGCCAGCAATGCGCCGGGAACTCCGGGCTTGACCTTCAACTTCAACGGCAGCTGGAAGGTCGACGCCCGCCGGACCAAGATGATTTGGATCGGAAGCGTGGCTGGCCGCCGTAAGGGCGTGGAATACGAGGACGGTTTCGCCAAGCTCAACATCGGGAATGAGGACACCGTTTCGGAATGGCATGCCGTTCTGCTCCGCGACCGGAGCGACAGTTTCTGGTATGCCGCCGATGCCGGCAGCACCTATGGGACCTTCCTCAATAACAAGCGGTTGGAGCCGGGCGATCACGCTCGCTTCAAGAACGGCTCGGTCCTTCAGCTTGGCGACAGCTATCAATTGCGGATCGATGTCGACGGCAATCTCATGAAGCCCGATCCCAAGACCCAGGTGCCCGTCGATTTGCCGCAATTCCACTCCCAAAAGCGGCTGGGACCTCCGCAGATGGCCGACGTCTTCCCCTTTGAGATGCTGTATCCGGGTTATGAGATCACTCCCCAAATGCTGGAAGTGGCCTTCGGCGACAAGGTGAGCTCCAAAAATTCCCAAGATTTTTGGGCCGAACATGGAGGCGGGTTCGAAGTGGCCCAGCTTCGGCCGGCCAAGGGCGAGCCCTGGAAATTAACCAGCCAAACCACTTTCTGGGGCAATGCCAAGACGGCTCAGGTCTATATCGATAAGAAAGGCCGCTTCGTCCTGGAAAATTTGAGCATCGATTCCCCGATCGAGGTCCTTCGCCCGGCCAAGGGCGATAAAAAAGAAGAGCGTTGGATTCTGGAACGCTTCGACAAAAAGACCGCCACCGACGAGCAAAAGGCGGCGGGGCGGCAGGATTGGATCTTTCTTGAGTCCGGTGACCGCATGAGCCTCGGTAAACAGGAAATCGAGTTTATCGCTCACGATCTCCCGGTTGGGGGGGAGAAGTTCAATTCCCAAAAAGTGGCGCGTTTGGGCCACAGTGATCTGCCACCACCGCCTGATTCAGGCTCGGGCCGGGACTCGCTGCCGCCGGAGACCGATTCCAACAACGATTTCGATTCGATGCACGATCGGGTGACGATGGTGGATATCCAACCGGTTCCGAGCGGAGCTAAGCATTCCGACAACTCCGAGATCACCCATGCGATGCGGCCCAAGCTCACCAACGTTCAGCGGCTCGACAGCACCTTGCCGGCCGAATACGTCAAGGAAATTCCGGCTCATCTTCCGGTCTTCGAGCTCTTCGTCAACGGGCGGAGGATTCGCGGCGACCGGCACAGCAGCCGCTATCTCATTGGCCGTGACCCCGAAACCAGCAATCCTTACCAATCTGGCATTACGATAGCCGGCCGCCTCTTGGAGGCGAAGCATGCCGAGATCTTTTTATCGCGGACGCCGGACGATAGCGGATGGCAATGGTATTTGACCGACATGGATAGCTCTTTTGGAACCTTCTTCGGCGGCAAGGATGGGCGGAAGCTCGATTCCGGAGCCGGGCGCGAATACGTCCCGCTGGACTCGGGAAGCACCTTCAGTCTCGGCGCGCCGGCCGGCAAGAACGATGCGGTCGAATTCACCTTCCGCTTGCCCTGGGCTCCGGCTTCTCACGAACCGGCCAAGCCGGCCTCGATTTTTCCGGGTGAGTTGACTGAGCATATGGCCCCGAACCAGCCGCCGATGGAGCTGGTCGATAATTTCGGGACCTTAATCTTTGCCGCCGACCGCACGACCACCCGCTATATCTTTGGCGGCAATCCCGAGTCCCGTGGAACTCCCAACACCCGGACGGTCGTCTTCAACAAAGATCCCCGGGTCGACGATGAGCATATCGAAATTTTCGTCGACGATTCCGGCCAGTGGTATCTCCGTTCGCTGACGGTGGATCCGGCGCACAAGACCTATCTCGACGGAAAGGAAATCATTCCCGGCGCCACCCTGCCGATCACGCCCGAGAATGAAATCGCCTTGGGCGGCGACGCCAAATCCGGCCACGGCATGACCTTCATGGCCAAGAGTCACCTTGCTCCGGCCCAACGGTCTAAACCGGCCGATGCGGTGGATCCCGGCGCTACGCCGATCAATGGAGCCGGACTTGACAGCGAGACGCCGACGGTGCGGCCCGATCCGCCGGGAGCGCCAGCGCCAAAACCGAAAGCTCCCCCGCCGCATCGTCCGCCGCAGCGGCGGGCGACGACGGTCAATTCGGAAAGGGAGTTCGATCCCAACGTCACCGCGGTGATGCGAAGCGGCAGCGCCGAAGAGCTGGCCCGGCGATCGGTGGAATTGGAAGATCCGCCAGCGCCCCCCCGATCGCCTTCGCAGCCCCCTCGGCCGGCGTCGGGTCCCAACGTCGTCCGCCGGACGAATCCGCCAGCTAGACCGCCGTCGCCTGAGCCCAAGCCGGCAGTTGAACCTGCCCCGGCTCCCGAAACGGCAGCTCCGGTGGTGGACGAAATGGATTTCAGCGACGTCCGGGCCGAGGTGGTCGATACGGCCGGTCCCAACGACTTTAAATTCGGTTCTCCGCGTCCGCCCAGCGAGCCGCCCCAGCCTAACGAAGCGAAGCCATCCAGCGATGCGATGCCGCCGCCTAGCTCCGGCACCGCCGCGGTTCCGGAGATTCCTCCGAATTCGCCGCTGCCCCAAGTGGCGCGGGTGGTCGATCCGGCTCTGGCCGGGATCTATCCCGAGCTTCGATCGCAGGCCTTGCTGGATTCGGTCCAGTCCTGGCTCACCACCGACAAGGACAAGTTAAAGAAACGCGTCGATGAATATAAGGCTTTTCCTCGGCACAACATGGGCCCTGGCCATCAGGCTGCCAGCTCCGAGACCTTGCCGATATTTATTAGCCGGATCTTGAGGATCGAGACGACGGCTAGAGAAGCCCACAATAACGAAATCGTGGAGCTTTCCGAGGGGACCCGGGCCGTCGTCTCGATCCTCAAGATCCGGCTAATGAATATCGGCAAGGTCTCGGAGCTGGCAGCCTGATGGCCAGAGCCCATGTTGTGCCGAGGAAA
>JBIOXX010000257.1:0-2032 GCA_044869875.1 bacterium
GACCTTGGCGACCGAAACCAAAAAGGAGCCTAGCGGGAACATTCGTTCTGCTCCTTGATCTCGGTGGCGCGCCGGCTGGCCCGGGCGACGGCCCGGCTGACTTTGTCCGCCACTTTGGCGGCCGCCAAGACTTTCAAGCCGGCCTCGGTGGTGCCGCCCTTGCTGACGACCTGGGCGATTAACTCGTCGGGCGTCGAGCCGGTGCTTTGCAGCAGCTCGGCGGCGCCACGAAGGGTTTGAAAGGCGAGGCGGCGGGCTTGGTCTTTCTTGAGACCGGCTTGGCGGCCGCCCTCAGCCAGGGCTTCGGCAAGATAGTAGACGAAAGCCGGCCCGCTGCCGCTCAAACCGGTGACGGCGTCGAGCAGGGCTTCGTTCTTGACCTCGAGCGTTTCGCCGAGCGCGCCCAAGATGCCCAAGGCCTCGCGGCGAGTGGCCGAATTTACCTTGGCGCCGAAGTAGACGCCGGTCATGCCCTGGCCGATCAAGGCCGGGGTATTGGGCATGAAACGGATCAGGCTGAAGCCGGGACCCAAGGTTCGGCTCAAGGTCTTGCTGGAAACTCCCGCCAGCATCGAAAGAATCACCGCGTCTTTCTTTAAATAGGGACTGATCTCGGCCAAAACTTCCTTGGCTTGAAAGGGCTTAATGCCCAGCCAGATCCAACGGCAGCTCGCTGCCAGCTCGCGGTTGTCGGCGGTGGTGGCGACCTTGAGCTCGCGCTTCAGCCGCGCCAGCTCGGGCTTCGATTTTCGGGAGACCAATATCTCGTGGGGCTTGGCCAAGCCCGAATGAAGCAAGCCTTGGAGCAGGGCTTGGGCCATCTTGCCGGCGCCGAGGAAACCGTGGCGGTAACGATGGAGATTTTTCTTCATAGCCGAGGTCCGAAAAGCCGGCTGCCGACGCGGACCAAGGTGGCACCTTCCTCCACGGCGACTTCAAAATCCTGGCTCATGCCCATCGATAATTCGACGAGGCCATCGCCAAAGAATCCCGAAGCCTGGGTTTCGTCAAGCAGCGATTTGAGCCGGCGGAAATAGGGCCGCGAGGCCTCGGGGTCCTCGGTCGGCGGCGGCATCGTCATCAGGCCCCGCCAGCTTAGGGCCGGCAGGGCGGCATAAGCGGCTAAGTCGCGCTTCAGCTCGTCGGGGCTGAGCCCCGATTTGCTGGCTTCGCCGGCGAGGTTCAGCTCCCAGAGCAGGGCTTGAGAGCGGCCGGCCCCGACTGCGGCTTCGGAAAGCTTGCGAGCCAGCTTTAGCGAGTCCACCGAGTGGATGAGCTCGGCGCCGAGGGCTTCCTTGGCTTTGTTGCTCTGGAGATGGCCGATGAAGTGCCAGCGAAGCTCGGAGCCCAGCGCCGGATCGGCCTTTTCGATCTCGAGTCGCTTGCGCTGCCATTCCTGGACGTAGTTTTCGCCGAAGTCGCGAAGGCCGAGGCCGGCCAAATCCAGGATCTTGGCCGCAGCTTGGGCCTTGGATACGCCGACCAAGGTCACCGAGTTTGGGGCGCGGCCGGTTCGGGTCAGGGCCGCGGCGATGCGATCCTGAATTTGGTGGAGGTTATCCTGCATGGACGGCTTTTTATGTCATTCCGAGGAGCAAAGCGACGAGGAATCTGCGACCACCTCGGGTGTGACAGGCTCGGCCTGTCATTTTGTTGCCAAAGCGGAGCCCTTTGTGTAGCTTCGGCGCCATGCCTATTTTCCGGAAAGCCGCGCCGTTGCTGGCTCCACTCATCTTTTTACTCTTGAGCGCCTGCTTCGGCGGCGTCAAGAAAACCGGCAAGGTCGTCGACTACAAGCCCGGTCGGGTCATTACCAAAAAAGGCTATTACCAAGTCGGCGAGCTGCCGGCAGACTGGTATCGCATCAAGCTCGGCCTGGCGGCGATCAATTTCCGCAACGACCGCTACGGCTCCACCATTTCCACCGATTCCTATTGCGATCAGGCCTACGATGACGCGCCGTTGCCGGCCTTGGCCGGCCATCTTTACGCCGGGCTCCAGGATATCAAAATTCAGAGCCAAGAACCGCTGA
>JBIOXX010000258.1:0-6334 GCA_044869875.1 bacterium
TTTAAGCAAAAAAAAAAGCGGGGGAAGAAATCTTCCAAGCCCACTTGATGAACCATCTCGTAAAGCCGGGGCTGCGGGATCCGACAAAAAACAGCCCTTATCCCGCAAAAACGCCACTCGCCTTAACATGTCTGTCCAAATGAAGGCAAGCTCTATTTAAGCGTTTGAAATCATTAGGAATTATCCGGAGCGATCAGAACCGCGAATTCCCCTTTCCAGGAGCGCAGCGGCATTTCTTCGGCTTTTTTCAAAGGCCCGCGATAAATTTCCTCAAATTTCTTAGTCATCTCGCGGGCAATCGCGATGGACCGGGGGCCCAGAATTTCGAAGGCCTCGTTGAGGAACTTCTGAATGCGATGGGGCGATTCGTAGAAGATCAAGGTCGAGGGAAAATCGGCCAACTCTTGAAAGCGGCGGCGCCGGGCCGCGCTTTTCGGCGGCAAAAAACCGACGAAATAAAAGCTGTCGGTGGGCAAGCCGCTCAGCAAAAGCGCGTTGATCGCGGCGCAAGGGCCGGGCAAGGATTCGAGCTGATGGCCGGCTTCGAGCACCGCCCGGGCCAGCCGAAAGCCGGGATCGGAGATCAGCGGCGTGCCGGCGTCGCTGACCAAGGCGACGTGGGCGCCCTCTTCCAGCTTGGCCAAAATCGAGGCCACTCGCGATCGCTCATTGTGCTCATGAAGACTGAGCAAGGGCTTTCGGATCTCGTAATGTTGCAAGAGCTTGGTGCTGTGGCGGGTGTCTTCGCAAGCGATGAGATCGGCCGACTTGAGAGTTTCGAGCGCCCGAATCGTGATGTCGCCCAAGTTTCCGATCGGGGTGGCGACCAAGGAGAGCTTCCCGCTCATAGCTTCACTCGATATTGACTGGAGATCGGCATCCGCCAACCGTAGCCGAAGGCCTTGCCGGTGACGCGGATGCCGGGCGCGGCCTGCTGGCGCTTGTACTCGTTGGCATCGAGCCGGCGAAGGACGTCCTCGACCACCTTCTTGTCGAAGCCCTCGGCGACGATGGCTTCGGGCAGCATTCGCCGCTCGATGTAGCGCTCGAGGATGCCGTCGAGAATTTCGTAAGGCGGCAAATCATCCTGATCCTTTTGATTGGGCGCCAATTCGGCCGAAGGCGGTTTGATAATGGTGCTGCGCGGAATCGCCGGAACGATTTTGTTCGCCAATTTCGCCAAGCGATAAACCAAAGTTTTCGGCACGTCGGAGAGCAGCGCCAGGCCGCCGGCCATGTCGCCGTAAAGCGTGCAGTAGCCGACCGAAATCTCCGACTTGTTGCCGGTGCTGAGCAGAAGATGGCCCTCGCGGTTGCTGATCGCCATCAAGATGTTGCCGCGGATCCGGGCTTGGATGTTTTGCAGGGCGGTGTCGATCTTCTTGCTTCCATCGTAATGGAGCGTCTGACGGTATTCGCCGTAAAGATCGCCGATCGGATAGGTCCGATGCTCGATCTTCAGCGCCTTGGCCAGAGCCGCGGCGTCGCGGATGCTGCCGGCGCTGGAGAAAGGCGAAGGCAGGCTGACGCCGAGGACGTTCTTGGGACCCAAGGCTCGAGCGGCGATCCACGCGGTCAGAGCGCTGTCGATGCCGCCGGAGAGACCGATGACGACTTTGGAAAATCCGCATTTGCGCAGGTAATCTTGGAGGCCGACGATCAGCGCCTCCAGCACCAACTCGTCCTCGACTTGGTGCGGAACCACGATCGGCTTGAGGCGGTTTAAGTCGACGACCTCGAGGTCCTCGCGGAAGGCCTTGAGTTGGCGAACCAGCTTCCCCTTTTCATCGAGCACCAGCGATTGGCCGTCGAAAACCAAGTCATCGTTGCCGCCCACCAAATTGACGTAGACCAGGGGCACCCGGTAGCGCAGGGTCTGGCGTTGAAGCAATTGACGCCGAGTCGTCTCCTTGCCCCGCGAATAAGGCGAGGCCGAGATGTTGATCAAGAGCTCGGCGCCGGCCTGGGCCTGCTCCATCACCGGATCGACGGTATAGGGATCGCGGACCCAATAACCCCGGTCGTTCCAAATATCCTCGCAGATGCTGATTCCGATTTGGGTCTCGTGGAAGGCGAACACCGGTGAACGGTCCCCGGGCTCGAAATAGCGGCCCTCGTCGAAAACGTCGTAGGTCGGAAGCAAGGTCTTGTGCTTCACTCCCAGAATTTTCCGGTTGGCGATGAGGGCGGCGGCATTGGCCAAGCCCTTGCCGCGCGGCGAGTCGCGATGGTCGACGAAGCCGAGGATGCCGGCGATGTCCTTCACCTGGCGAGTGAGATCGCGGAGAGCCCGGAAATTGGCCTCGATGAAATCGGGCCGGTCGAGCAGATCCTTGGGCGGATAACCGCAGAGCGTGAGCTCGGGAAAGACCGCGAGATTGGCTCCCTTGGCCTTGGCACGGCCCATTCCGTCCAGGACCCTTTTCAAGTTTCCTTCGAAATCGCCGACGGTGGTGTTGATCTGGGCGAGCGCGACTTTCATCTGCTCGCCAAGATAATTCGTCTAGCGGAGCTTCTCCAGCACTTTCGGGAAGAGGACGAAGGAGGCTCCGAACACTAAGTGAGCCGCCCAGTCCCAGAACATCGGCACCTCCCGATTCCAGAAATCCTCGCCCTGCAGCGCGTTCATCAGGATCGGGATGAGTAGATAAGGGCCGACCATCGAGAAGGCGCCGAGCCCCAAGCCCAAAACTAGCGCCGACGTGGCGGTGCGGATCTTAAGCAGCGAAGCCAGCGCTCCGTAAACGATGCCCCAGAGCAAGGACGGCCCTAGTTGATGGAGCAGGAGTCCGGCGACCAAGGCGCCGCCATGAAAACCATGCAGCGCCCTGTCGCCATAGACCGCCGAGCCGATGACTTGGACGGGGTAAAGCGGGCTTTTGCCTAGAAAAACGGTGAAAACCAGCATCACGACGACGGCCATGATGAGGCCGGCGATTTGGCCGGTGACGATTCCGCCCAGGATCGGCCGGCCTTCGAGCTTGGCCTGATCTCCGACATAAGCTTTGCTTGGCAGAGTTGTATCCATAGGTCCTCCAATTCCGCCCTCATCTTGGATCCAAGATTAAAAATGGTAAATCCTGTTTAAATTGTTTAAACTATTTCCGAGGTCAAAATGCGGGGTCTGCACGAAAATCAGAATCGCATCTTGGAATATCTTCTCGATCATCCCGATGGAGCGACCTTGGAGGAGATCGCCGAGCATCTCGAGCTCAGCAAGACCGGAGCGAAAGAGCATCTCCTCAAAATCGAAGATCTTGGTTACCTCCACTATTCCGACTCCAAGGGATCGGTCGGCCGGCCACGCCGGCGCTACCTGCTTTCGCCGGCCGGGATGGAAGTCTTTCCCCGCCAGTACTCCTGGCTCTCGAATGCTCTCTTGGAATTACTAGCCGAGGATCTGGGCGAAGAAAAAGTCGCTCGGATCATGCGCGACTTGGCCGATAAGGTCGCCGATTCGATGGAACCGCGGTTCCGCCAAGCCCGCAAAGCCCCCGAATTGCTGGCCGAGCTTGTCGCTGTCCTGAACGAGCTTGGCTACCGGGCAGCCCTCAAGCAGAGCGACCTTCGCAAGGGCGCCGTCCTCGAAGCCACCAATTGCGTCTACCACTCGGTGGCCAAGCTCCATCCCGAGCTATGTAAGTTTGATGTGCAATTCATCGCTCGGGCCTCTAAGATGGACGTGAAGCTGGAAAGCTGCATCGCCCGAGGCGGATCGGTCTGCCGCTTCTGCCTTCAGAAACCTCAAACACCGCAGCCTTGAAATGAAGACAGGACGAAGAAAAAAGAAGATCCGAGCCCTCGCCCTCATCACCGGTGGCGGCGACTGCCCCGGCCTCAACGCCGCGATTCGGGCCGTGACCAAGCGGGCCGAGCTCGAAGGCATTCCGGTTTACGGCGTCCGCGAGGGATTTCGAGGCCTCTACGAAGGACGAATGAGCCGACTCACCCCCATCGAGGTTTCGGGCATCGTCGCCCGCGGCGGCACCATTCTCGGCACTTCCCGCTTCAATCCGCTCAAGGATGCCGAATCGGTAAAAAAAATCCGCCAACATCTGAAGCGCCGGAATATCGACGTCCTGATCAACATCGGCGGCGAGGGAACGATGCGCCTCTCCCACGAGCTCGACCTCAAGGGCATCCCATGCATCGGCGTTCCCAAGACCATCGATAACGACGTCTGGGGCACCGACTACACCTTCGGCTTCGATACCGCGGTCAGCATCGCCACCGAGGCCATCGACCGTCTCCACACCAACGCCGAATCGCACAACCGAGTGATGATCGTCGAAGTGATGGGCCGCCACGCCGGCTGGATCGCGACTTACGCTGGAATCGCCGGCGGCGCCGATGCGATTTTAATTCCCGAGAAAGTCTTCCCCTTGAGCCGCTTGATCGGAATCATCCGGAAACGGGAAAAGATCGGGAAGCGCTTCAGCATCATCGTCGTCAGCGAGGACGCCCGAATCTTGGCCGACATCGGCCGGGCCAAGGCCGAGATGCTTCACACCCCGATGCACCATGACGAGTACGGCAACCTCAAGCTCGGCGGGATCTCCCAGCTCTTGGAAAGGGAATTGCGCCGCCATCTCGACATGGAAATTCGCTCCACGGTCTTGGGCTATATCCAGCGCGGCGGCAGCCCCACCGCCTACGACCGGGTTTTGGCCAGCCGGCTCGGCGTGGCCGCGGTCGAATTGGCCCTCCACGGCCGCAGCGGTCGGATGGTCGCCTTGCAAGGCAAGAAGATCGGCTCCCTGCCCTTGGCCCAGGTGGTGAAGAAATTAAAAGGGGTGGATGAGGAGATCTACAGGGTCGGCGAGGTCTTCTTCGGCTGATCTTAAGTCGCGTTTTCCGACGCCTTTCTTCCGGCCCGCTCGATACTGGCGGTGCAAATCGGGCTCGCTAGCAAAGCTTGAGAAAATTCCATCGCCCGCCGGACCAAGTCCTTGGCTCCCTTGTGGAGCGAGGGGCTGCCTCGGACGTACTCCATGTTTTTCTCCATTTTCTCGGCTTCCCATCCCAGCGAATGGCCAATGAAGGGAAAAGGCGGGAAGAGGAAACCCAGCTCGGCGAAGAAACCGAGCATCTGTCCGGCCACCAATTGGACGTTGTCCTGGCCGCCGGTGATGATGAAAGCACCGACTTTATTTTGGATCAGGACTCGGTTGTTGATGGTGATCTGGTTTTGAACGCAATTCATTCGCTCGACCATTTTATAGTAAAGCGCGCTGGCCGCGCCCCAGCGGATGGGAGTTGCCACTAAAATGACGTCGGCCCAATGGATCATCGCCTCGTAAATCTCCCGCATCTGGTCTTCCTTGTCGCCACGAGTGATGGTGCAAGGCCAAATGCAGGCCTCGGCGGCCTTGGAATAGTAGCCTTCGCAATTCCGGACATTCAGCTCCCGAACTCGAAGGATTTTCGTCTCGGCGCCGAGCTGATCGCGGGCATGGTCGAGGGCGGTCTGGAGCAAGTCTTCGGAAGTGGAGTAACGGGGATGAGCCAGAGTCATCATGGTCGTCGAAATTCCGACGACTCGAATCGGCCCCTCTTCCCTTTTAATCGGCCGATTCAACCCAGAGTGAGACTCGGGCAGCGGCTTCCCTTTTTTGATTGGATCGGGGTTGACCCAAAGGTGGCCGCCTTCGACCTTGGTTTCGTAGACCGGGACGCCGATCTCGAAATCCTCACTAAAGCGATGAATCCCCGATTTGGAATCGTAGGAAAAATAATGCCAGGGGCAGACGATCTTGCCATCCTCCCGAAGCGTCCCTTTCCCCAAGGGACCGCCGGCATGGGGGCAAACGCCGCCGAGGGCCGAGAACTCGCCCTCGCGGTAGCAAAGGGCCAGGGTCAACTCGCCGAGCTTGATTTCGCGGAGCGGTGGATCTTTGAGTTCCTCGGCCGGGCCGAGGTCTTTCCAGGAACGGGCCATATTGGATTGTCGTCAGCGAAAGGTCTTTTGGCTAGAAAAAGCTGATGCAGGCATCGACTTTCGCAAAGAGCCGGCCCCACTCCTCGGCGTTGCGGCCGGAGAAGGCGGTTTGGATTCGATCGGCCAATTCGGCTTGGCTTTCGCCGGATTTAGGCTCGATCTTCAAAGTTTCGAGCAAGGCCGCGTGGAATTTCGGCTCCAACCCGGCGACAGCCACCGATTGGCCGTCCTTGGTCTTGTAGATTCGGTAGCGGGCCAAGCCGCCGGTCAACATCGGCAAGATTCCGGCGGCCGCCTCATCGTTTCGGTACTCCTGCATCAAGGCCAAGCTCTCCATCACCGAGACTTCCAAGCGCCGTGGGCCTGGCTTCTTTATTCGATCGATCCAGGCCGCTA
>JBIOXX010000259.1:0-6586 GCA_044869875.1 bacterium
GAGGGATTGACGATCGGGCCCAGCGCTTGCTCTTCGAGGTTCTTGGCCCGGCCGTCCCAGAATTGGACTAAGTAGTAGGTGGAGTTGATGACGGTCGGCGCGCTCCGGGTTCCCTTGCGGCCGTGGATGCCGGTCGAGACCGGTTGGTTGTCGGTCCAGCCCTTGTTGGGATCGTGGCAGGTTGCGCAGGAAATCGTCACGTCGTGAGAGACCCGCTTGTCGAAGTAGAGCAAACGGCCGAGCTCGACCTTTTCGGGGGTCAGCGGATTGTCGGCCGGAATATTCAAGAGGGTATCGAGGCCCAGCGGGACCTGGACAAAGGCGGCGCCTTCGGCAGGCTTGGAGCCGGCGGCTTGGGGTTTGATCTCGGTCGGCTTGGATTCTGTTGGCTTGGTCTCGGCCGGGGCCGGCGTCGGCGCGGCGACCGGGGCTTTTACCGGCGGAGGAGCCTCTTCTTTCTTCTTGGCGCAGGCGAAGATGCAGAGCAACGAAAACAAGCCGATGCCGGCTCGAACCATCCCAGGGGACATGAGGCCTCCTTTTAACTTGACCAGGATATGGCCGAATTATAACGCTCGGTCGCTAAACCCAAAGCGCTTTGTTAGTGAGGTTAAGGGTGGGAGGCCAAGTCGTGAAAATTTTACTCAACCTGCTCAACCTGGGTACCTTTGTCCTGTTCTGCATCTCGATCGTCACCGGCATCCATCTCGAGAAGAGCCTGACCGGCTTGGGCAGCCATCTGGGATGGGTCTTGGGGACGATGCTGCTCTGGATGTTCACCCAGATCTTGGCCCTGATGTATATGTACCGGATGGAAAAGTTCTGCGTCGAAATCGTCGAGAAGTTCGAGGGGAAGGAAGTCGCCCAACCGTGAGCATCGAATCTTATCTACTGATTCTCTCCCACTTGGTTTGCTGGACCGTCGGCATGGGTGTGGCCTTTTATTTCGCTTTTGGCGCGGTTCCGATGGTCAACAAGCATCTCGAGGGCGAGGCCCGGACCTTGGCACTGCGGCGCCACGTCAAGTTTTACCACATCACCTTCCTGCTCACGATGTCGCTGATGGTCGTGACCGGCGCGATCCGCCTCACCGATTACAAGGTCGTCTTGGGGATGCAATACTTCAATGACGTGTCGACGGTGCTGATCGTCAAGCTGCTCATTTTCTTCGTGGTCTATATTCTGGCGGCCTACCAGAGCTTCGGACTGGCCCTTCGCCTCACCGGGACCGGCGAGAAGGCGATGGAGGATCACGTCCCGACCGAGCTGGTCGACAAGATCGTCGGCCGGATGCGCGGCATCGCCATTATCAATTTAGTGCTGATGAGCGCGACCGCTTACGTCGGCTTGATGCTCAGCCGAATTCCCTACTTCAAATAAATAAAGTCTAGCTGGGTCCGCCCGGCTTGGGCTCGCGCTCGAGGACGATCAGGTCGCGGCGGATTTCGATCCGCTTGATGCCGGGGAGCTGGACCCAGGAAAGGTCCTTGATGTCGACGCCCTCCGGCGGCTCGACGTCGAAATTCCGGAATTGGGCCAGGATGTCGTTCTTGACGTCGTCGGTGAGATCCATGCCCAGGGCTTCGATCTTCTTGACGTAGCCGCTGCTCTTGCCGTCCTTGAGCTCGAATTCGGCGATGGCGGTGAAATCGTACCAGCCCGACCAATGGTCGTATTCGCCGGAGATCTTGAGCCGGTCGCCGTCGATCTTGACCTTGACGTTGCGGACTTTTTGCTTCCCGCCCCGGCTCATGAGCTCGGCGACGAGATCGTTGAGACCCTCTTCGTCCAGGACGAAGAGATCGCCCTTGTCTAGATCTTCGAGGCCGGGATTTTTGATGGCCCCCTCGATTTCCTCTTCGAATTTTTTGCGGCCTTCGGCGGCGCTTTGGGAAAAGGCATCCAGCGAACCCATCAGGCCATCCCACGAGAGGTCGATGCCCAGCATTTTGGGCAGATCAGGCAAGGGCAGGTGGGCCTGAGCCTCGGCCAGCGGAACCACCCAAGGAGCGAAGGCCAGCACCCCGTAACCGACGTACTTCTCGTTCCCTTCGGATTTCAGCAAGTCGAAGAGGAAAGACTGGGTTCTCCTTCCTTCACCGCTATCGTCGGTCCTTTCTCGAGGATTCCGGGCTTCGAGCTCGGTCAAACCCTTGCTCGCGGCAAAGGAGGAAACCTCTTGCATCGCCCCTTCGATCGCGTCGCGGACGACTTTCAAAACGGTTTCTTCGTCTCGCCTTGTTTGGGGATCGAAAATTCTCCAGCCAATCGGTGGTGTCATTACGCAGCCTCCTTCGGAACCAAGCGAATGCCTTTGGCTGCCATCTCGGGAGTGGCCACCGCATCGCTGGTATTGGTCAAAGCTTCCAAGAGTTTGGCGACTTGATCGCCTTGAAAGGATTTCGAGACTTGCTCTTCGAAAAAGAGGACGCTGCCCTTGATGGTGAGCTTGAGGCTCTCCTCGTCGGGATCGAACTCGAGTTTCTCGACCCGGATCTCGGCGGCCTCGGTCTTGGTGGTCGTGCCTTCGAATTTCCAGACACGGCCATTGACGATGATCAGGTCTTCGCGGGTTTCGACCCGATAGCGCTGGCCGCGGAACTCGAAGCTTCCGTGGATATTTCCGTCCTCGCCCTTGTCGATATCGGAGGGGGAAGCGGCTTCTTCCTTGCCAAGCCCGCTCAGGGCGCAGAGCACGAGTATTTTGAACACCTGTCCGGCGAGGTCCTGCGGGTTCTCCCAGTAGTCCATGCCGATCTTGGCGTAGTGTTCGGCGCTGGTTGCGAGTGACTCAGCGAAGCCCCGGAACTTCTCGAGAGCCTTAAGGATGATCGGGTCGGGCTTGGATTGGAAAATCGGCTCGACCGGTGCGGCTTCGCGCCGAGCTCGGCATTTTTCAAGCTGAGGTTCTTGGAAAAAAAGGTGCGGCCTTTGGAGGTAGTAGCTCTCATGAAGTTTTGCTTCGAGACGCCGGCACTCGAATTCGACCGGGTCGATTTTCTTGTCTTCGGCTTTAGTCTTTTCCAGAAAATATTCGTGGATCCGGTCGCGAACGCCGTCCAAAAAGAAGTCTCCCATATCGTCCCCTTCTCAAATGACCCCCTTTGGTCACACCTTAAGTATTACAATAGAGAGACCAAGCTCCATATTCGATATAACAAATTGATTTTATTAAGTTTTATGGTTTGGTGAAGTGCCAGGCACCTCGGGATTACTTCTTAAAGTTCACAGTTCGTAACCGCTTTTGGGGGGTGGAGACGACAGCCCGGAAAGCAAGGCTTTGCAAGGCTTGGCGGCTTGGCTATCTTGGCCCGATGCAATTTCCCGCGCCCGAAATCGACGAGTATCTCCACCAAATCACGCCCGAGAGTCCCGAAATCATCGCCGAGGTCGAGGCGCTTGCGGCGGAGCGGAATTTTCCCATCGTTGGCCCCTTGGTCGGCCGAGTGCTCTATCAGATCGTGAAGATGTCAGGCGCGAAAAACGTTTTCGAGCTCGGCAGCGGTTTCGGCTACAGCGCGCTCTGGATCGCGGCGGCGCTGCCCGAGAACGGCCAGATGATTTGCACTGAGTTCGACAAGGCCAAGGCCGAGGAGGGCATGCGTTTTTTGGATCGGGCCAAGCTGCGGCACAAGGTCATCTACGAGGTCGGCAGCGCGCTCGAGAATTTCCACCGCTACCAAGGCCCTTTCGACCTCATTTTCTGCGATATCAACAAGCAGGATTATCCCAAGGCCCTCGATCTTTCGGTGCCCAAGCTGAAACTGGGCGGGCTTTTCCTGGCCGACAACACCCTGTGGTCGGGCCGGATCCTCGATTCCGAGGATCGCAGCCCCGAAACCCAGGGCATCCGGAAGTTTAACGAGAAGATCTACTCCCATCCCCAGCTCTTCAGCTCGATCCTGCCGCTGCGCGACGGGTTGAGCCTGAGCCTCAAGAGGTAAGCATGCGGCTGCTCCACACGATGATCCGGGTCGGCGATCTCGAAAACTCGCTGCGCTTCTATGTCGAAATCTTGGGAATGAAATTGCTGCGGAAGAAAGATTATCCCGAGGGCCGCTTCACCTTGGCTTTTGTCGGCTACGGCGAGGAGAGCGCCAACACCGTTCTCGAATTGACTCACAATTGGGACACGCCGAGCTACGAGCTGGGCAATGCCTTCGGCCATCTCGCGATCGAGGTCGAGGACGTCTACGCCGCTTGCGAGAGGATCCGGGCCAAGGGCGGCAAGATCGTCCGCGAGGCCGGGCCGATGAAGCATGGCGACACCATTCTGGCCTTCGTCGAGGACCCCGATGGCTATCGCATCGAATTGTTGAGTCCGAAGCGGAGGGATTGATGGCTGTGGTTCTCGCCAATCTTCTAATCGTCGAGGCCCCGGCCGGCCGCGAAACTGAGCTGGAGCGGCGGCTCAGCGTCTTCGTCCTCCAGAGCCGCCAAGCCGAAGGTTGCCTTAGCTACGATCTCTTCCAATCCTTCGACGCGGCGACCCGTTTCCTGCTCCAGATCCGCTGGCGCGACCGCGAATCCTTGGACAAGCACCTGGCCTCGCCGGAGCTGCGGCAATTCATGGAAGAGTCCTCGACGCTGGTGGCGGCTTCCTTCGCGGTGGCTTATCGAAATTTCATTCCCGAAGAGGCTTCGGCTGAAAGCCACTGAGGATTCCTTCGGCCGCTTTCAGGCCGGAGGTGAAAGCGTTTTCGTGGAGGAATGGGATTTCGGTATAGCTGCCGCAATACCAGGTTCGGTTCCGGCCTTGAATCTCGGATAGATGCTCCGTCGTTTTGTTAGCAGCAAAAGAGCCGACCGGATGGATTAAGTACTTCTCCTCGATGATCAAGTGCGGGTCGGGCTCGTGGGTCGGATTGAGAGTCATGAAAACGTCGGGAAGGCGGGAGTCGAGGGTGGCGAGGTTATTTTGCCAAAAGGTAATGGTCGGTTCCACCGCCGAACGGTCGGCGGAACCGATCGTTAAGTTGTAAGCGCCCCAAGCCCGCTTGGATCGAGGCAGGAGCCGGTGGTCGGTATGAACGACGATCCGGTCTCGGGCGAAAGGAATTCCCCCCAAGGCGGCTTGCTCTTGGTTGCTCGGGGCTTGAAGCAAGCTCAGCACGTCACCGGGCTTGACCGCGAAAATCACGGAGGAGAATTCCTTCTGCTTGCTGTGGCCTTGCTCGGAGTATCGGATTCGAACCCCTGACTCTTCCCGTTCGACCCGCTGAACTAGCGTTCCTAATTTTAATTCTTGGCCTTGTTCCTTGAACCAGTTTTGGAATTTGAAGCAGTAATCAATCATTCCTCCAACCAAGCAGGTACGTTGCGGTTCGGCCGCGCCGACGATCGAATGCATCTGCCAGAAGGCCACCAGGCTTCGGATCGGAAAGTCCTCGATCGGCTCGCGATGCATCAAAAAACAGGCGAGTGCCCGAGGTTTGAAATAGTAATTCCAAAAAACCTCGGAATAGCCTCGAAATTGAAGATATTGCTCAATCGAAAAATCCCGGAAGTCGTCCTTGGCCAAGACTTCGATCGAATCGCGGCGGAAGCGGTAAACCTCTTCCTGCAAAGCCTCTTGTTGGGGGAAGGCCTGCCAGACCGTCATCTTTCCGGTGTCGGTGACGAAGTAAATGAGTCTTTGGTTCTCATCCATGAAGCCGGTTTCGCGGCGGATGAACTTTTTCTCCACTCCCATCTCGTCGAGGAAGCGATTGAAGTGATGGAAGGTGGATTGGTTGAAATCGCTGACCCCGCCGTCGACCCAATGCTTCTTTCCATCCCAGGAGTGGACTTCAACGGCGAAAGTATCGCCACCCAGAAGATCGGCCCGTTCAAATAGCGTCACCTGCCGGCCGGCACGAACGAGAGCGAAGGCGGCGCTGATCCCGGCAATGCCGCCTCCGATAATGGCTACCGCGTCTTGTGCTTGTGGCGTCGTCGAGTTCATTAAAAGTAACGGTAGTGTCCGATCACCTTATATTCGAACAGTATGTCCTCTAATTTGGCTCCTTGTCCAATATTGTGGAAAATCATCGGCCGCGCCGCCCCCGCAGAATTTTCCCCGCTGACTATTCCGATGTGCAGGAAGTCGTTGGGCAGCCGCCAGGCGACGACGTCACCGGCTCGATAGTCGGCGGCTTGGTCGGTCAGCGCCAGCGCCTTTCCTTGGCGCTTGAAGAAGGTCATCAGATTGGGAACCCGACGGTGATCGATGCTGCGGTCGGGCTTGGCCAGGCCCCAGAGCTTGGGGTAGGCGGCGAAATTCTTTCGCATGTCTTGATGGACCAAAACTTGTAGATCGACCCCAGCCTTGCGAAAGGCCCGGATGACGACGTCGGTGCAGACGCCGCGTTCGATCGGCACGTCGCCGCCGGGGTAAGCCAGCGGGGTGTAGCCGGGGTCGTAGTAGAGAGTCTGGGTGGTTTGCTCCCGGGCGTTGGCGAGAATCGCGACGATGTCGACCGGCGCGGCAAGGCTGGGAAGGGGTGAGAGAAGAACCAAGAGGAAGAAAAGTCGGGAAGCCATCCTATTCCTTCGGAATAAAAAACTTCTTTCCCTTCAGCTTCTCGGGCAGGCAATCCATCTCGTC
>JBIOXX010000260.1:0-2032 GCA_044869875.1 bacterium
TCGATCCTTTTGTCCGCGCCGACGTATTCCTCTCCTTCCATGAAGACGGCGTCGAGTTGGAAGAAGGCTATATGACCACCTTGGGCGCCGGACTGCCCCGGGGCTTGCAATTCAAAGGCGGAAAATTCCTCCTGCCCTTCGGCCGGCAGAATCCCAAGCATCTCCACAACTGGGCTTTCGTCGACAACAACCTGGTCAACCGCTACCTGATGGGGCCGGAAGCCTTGAGCGAATTGGGCGTCGAAGCTTCTTATCTCTTCCCGATCCCGAGCTTCCTCCAACTTCAAGGAACCTTCACCAACGGCGACAACGAGACCAGTTTCGGCGGCGAGCGCAAGCAGGACTTTCTCTACAACGGCCGGCTCTCGGGATCGGTCGATTTGACCGAGAACCTCACCTTGCTGGCCGGCGCCTCGGCGGCCTTCGGTTTCAACTCCACCGGACCGGGCAACAAGACCAACCTCTTTGGCGGCGACCTGCTGCTGCGTTGGAAGCCTTCAGCTCGTACCGGCATTACCTGGCAGACCGAATATATCCTACGGCGGATGCAATTCCCCGGCATTCTCGAATCCGACGGCGGACTTTACAGCTACCTCGACTGGCAATTCTTCAAGCGTTGGCACGGTGGTTTTCGTTACGACCAAATGGGACTGCCTGAAGGCGTAATCCCGACCGAGTACCGGATCTCGCCGGCACTAACCTTCGAGCCAACCGAGTTTTCGCGAATCCGGTTGCAGTATGAATACGACAAGGCCGCGAACATCGACGGCGTCCATGCGGCGATGTTTCAATTCCAATTCACCATGGGAGCCCACGCGGCGCATCCCTTCTAGGCTTTGAAAGGAATCGACGATGAAAAAACTACTCTTGCTAGCACTAGCTCTGCTGGCGCCGGCCATGGCCCAAGCCAAGCTCAAGGTAGTCGCAACCCTCCCGGTCTTCGCCGATCTCGCCCAAGAGGTCGGTGGCGACAGGATCGAAGTGACCGCCTTGGCCCGCGGCAATCAGGATCCCCATTTCCTCGACGCCAAGCCGACCTTCGCCGCCGAGCTCAATCGGGCCGATCTCTTGGTGCATGGCGGATTGGATCTGGAGATCGGCTGGCTGCCACCGCTCTTGGTCCAATCGCGCAACGGAAAGATCCAGCCAGGCACACCCGGCGACGTCAACGCCGCTCTCGGCATCCAAGTCTTGGAGATCCCTCGGACCGCCGTCGACCGCTCGATGGGCGACGTCCATCCGCTGGGGAATCCCCACACTTGGCTCGACCCGCGCAACGGCAAGCTGATCGCGGCCAACATCTATCAGCACTTGGTTCGCCTCGACCCGGAGGGAAAGAGCTATTACGAGGGCCGGCTCAAGGACTTCCTGGCCCGAACCGATAAGAAAATAGCCGAATGGCAGCCAATCATCGCCGGATTTCAAGGCAAGAAGATCATCACTTACCACAAGAGTTTCTCTTATTTCGTGGCCTGGACTGGCTTGGAGGTCGCGGGCACCATCGAGCCCAAGCCGGGCATTCCACCGAGCTCGCGCCACGTCGATGAGCTGCTGAAGCTCATTCCAGCTGAAAGCGTGAAGCTGATTGTCGCCGAAAGCTTCTATCCCAAGAAGGTCCCGGCTTTCCTCGCCGATAAATCGGGCATCCCTTACCTGATGCTGCCCACCGATACCGACGACCAGGGGGTCCAGGGTTATTTGGAATTGATCGATTATCTCGTCCATGGAATACAAGGCGCTCTGGTAAAACCTTGAGGAACCATGAGCGAATCGATCTTGCAAATCCGGGATCTCGTCGTCGGCTTCCCCGGCCGACCGTTGCATGAGCCCCTGACCCTGGACCTGCCGGCCGGCAGTCGGCTCGGCGTCATCGGTGGCAACGGCAGCGGCAAATCAACCCTGATGAAGACGCTGATGGGTTTGCTGAAACCCTACCGCGGCTCCTTCCGTTGGCTGGAAGGTTCCAGCTTCGGCTACGTTCCCCAGGAAAACCAAGTCGACCTGCTCTTTCCGATGACGGTCGGCGATTTGC
>JBIOXX010000261.1:0-6078 GCA_044869875.1 bacterium
ATGCACTGGCAGATCCACAAGGTCGGCGCCCGCCATTTTCAACGCTATAAAGAATTGAACCAGAAAATTCCGGTCGCCGTTGCCATCGGCGGTGAGCCGGTCTTGACTTATACCGCGACCGCTCCCCTGCCCGATCAGGTCGATGAGTTCCTTTTCGCCGGCTATCTCAAAGGCAGTCCGGTCGAGATGGTCAATTGCCTAACTAACGATTTGCAGGTCCCAGCCAGCGCCGACTTCGTCTTGGAAGGCTACATCGATCCGAACGAGGAAATGGTCGACGAAGGGCCCTTCGGCGATCACACCGGTTACTACACGCCGGTCGAAAAGTTCCCCCGCTTCCACGTCACCAAGATCACCCAGCGCCGCGATCCGATTTATCTGACCACCATCGTCGGCATTCCGCCGATGGAGGACAAATTCCTCGGCCTGGCCACCGAGCGGCTCTTTTTGCCGATGGTTCAGCTGACCTTCCCCGAGGTCGTCGACATGTACTTGCCGCCCGAGGCTTGCTTTCACAACCTCTGCATCCTGAGCATCAAGAAGAGCTATCCGGGCCACGCCCAGAAGATCATGCACGCGCTCTGGGGCATGGGCCAAATGATGTTCTGCAAGTGCTTCATCGTCGTCGATCACGACGTCGATGTCCAAAACGTCACCGAGATCGTGTGGCGGGTCAGCAACAACATCGACGCCAAGCGCGATTTGGTCCTGGTCGAAGGCCCGGTCGATCATCTCGATCACGCCTCGCCGCGCCAATTCGTCGGCGCCAAGATGGGCATCGACGCTACCCGGAAATGGAAGGAAGAAGGCTACGAGCGGGAGTGGCCCCAGGACATCCGAATGAGCGAAGAGGTGAAGAGCAAGGTCGATGCGCTCTGGCCAAGCCTCAAACTGAAAGGCAAGCGATCATGAAGAAACTTCTCATCGTTGCTTTGCTTTTGATAGCCGCTGGTCTCGCGCTTCGCTTCATCGAAGTCCAAGCTCCGCCGGACAACCGCCCGGCGCCGGCCTTGGTCTGCCGAAATCCCGGCGATGCCCCCAATGCCAACGTTCCGACCTGCGACGCGTTAAAGGCCGTCGGGGCAGCCTACGAAAAGAATATCCTGCCAATTTTCGCGTCCAAATGCCTGATGTGCCATGGCGTCGTGGCTAAAATCCCGCTCTACGCCGTGGTTCCACCTTCCTCTTGGCTGATTCACCACGATATGGAAGAAGCCAAGGAACACATGGACATGAGCTTCGGCTTTCCCTTCCACGGCAAGGACGCCAAGACGCCGATGGAAGCCCTGACCGAAGTGGCCGAACTAGTCCGCGAAAATGAGATGCCTCCGCTCGTCTATAAAATCATGCATTGGCACTCCAGCCTGAGCGCCGAAGAAAAGAAAATCATCCTGGGTTGGACCAATGAAGGCATGGGCGCCTTAAAATGAGCCCTCCCTTGGAAAAAGACCCGATCTGCGGCATGGATGTCGATCCAGCGACGGCCGCCGGGAAGCATTCCCACGCTGGAAAAACTTATTACTTCTGCTCGACCCACTGCCTCGAAACCTTTCGCCGCAACCCCGGCGCCGCTTTAAGCGTCGCTCCGACCAAGGTTGCCGAAGACACGATATATTTCTGCCCGATGCATCCCGAGATTGAGCAAATCGGCCCCGGAAATTGCCCGATCTGCGGCATGGCCCTCCAGCCGAAAATGGCCGCGCCGGGGGCGACCGAAAACCCGGAGCTGCGCGATATGCGCCGGCGTTTTTGGATCAGCGCGGCCCTGTGCCTGCCTTTGCTCCTACTCAGCATGGCCGAAATGATTCCCAGCCTCGGCCGACTCGATTTTTTTCATGGCAAAGCCTACATCTTCCTCCAGCTTACCTTGTCCACCCCCGTGGTGCTTTGGGGTGGCGCTCCGTTTTTCCAACGGGGCTGGGTTTCCTTGCGAAGCCGCCATCTCAATATGTTCACCTTGATCGCCCTGGGCACCGGCGTCGCTTACCTCTATAGCTTGATCGCGGCCCTCGTTCCCCATTGGTTCCCAGCCTCGCTACGCAGCGACCACGGTACCGGGATCCCGGTTTATTTCGAAGCCGCAGCGGTGATTGTCGCGCTGGTCCTCCTCGGTCAATACCTCGAGATCATGGCCCGGGAGCGGACCGGCGACGCCATCAAGGCCCTACTCGGCCTGAGTCCCAAGACGGCCCGGCTGGTCAAGCTCGGCGGCCAAGAGGAAGAGATTCCACTCGACCGAGTCATGCCCGGCGATACCCTGCGAGTGCGGCCGGGCGAGAAGGTACCAGTCGATGGCGTGGTCTTGGAGGGCCGAAGCGCGGTCGATGAGTCGATGCTCACCGGTGAGCCGATGCCGGCCGCTAAGGGTCCCGGCGACCCGCTGATCGGCGCCACGGTCAATGGCAACGGCGCTTTACTTTTCCGGGCCCAAAAAGTCGGTCAGGAAACCCTTCTCGCCCAGATCGTGCAGCGGGTCAGCGAGGCTCAACGGAGTCGAGCCCCGGTGCAGCGCCTCGCCGACCAGGTGAGCGGCTACTTTGTCCCAGCGGTCATCGCGGTCGCAGTCCTCGCCTTCTTGGTATGGTTCTTTTTCGGCCCCGAGCCGCGGCTGGCTCATGCCATCATCCAAGCGGTGGCGGTGCTCATCATCGCCTGTCCCTGCGCGCTGGGGCTGGCCACGCCGATGTCGATCATGGTCGGGATCGGCCGCGGCGCTCACGAAGGTATTCTGGTCAAAGATGCCGCGGCCCTCGAAGCCTTTGAGAAAATCGACACCTTGCTGGTGGACAAGACCGGGACCTTAACTGAAGGCAAGCCTCGGCTGGTCGAAATCCAAGTATCGGACCGATTCGAGGAGTCGAGTTTATTGGCCCTCGCCGCCAGCGTCGAGTGGGCCAGCGAACATCCGCTGGCCGGCGCCATAGTTCGGGCTGCCGAAGAAAAGGGTTTGCCGCTTTCGAAGGTCACCGAATTTCACAGCGATCCCGGCCAAGGGGTGAGCGGGATCGTGGAAGGGAAAAAGATCGCCGTCGGAAACCGAAGGCTCTTGACGGATCCTTCGCTTCCTCCGGCAGAAGGAAAAGGCTCTGCTGCCACCGAGATCTACGTTTCGATCGACGGACAATTCGCCGGCACTCTTCGACTCGCCGACCCGATCAAGACGACGACCCCCGATGCCCTGGCCCAGCTTCACTCCGAAAAAATCGACGTCGTCATGGTCACCGGCGACCAAGTCCCGGCCGCCCGGGCGGTCGCCGCCGAGCTAGGTATCCAGGATGTCCTTGCCGGCGTCACTCCGATTCAAAAGCAAGAAGAAGTCCGGCGCCGCCAAGCCCAGGGCCACCGCGTCGCCATGGCCGGCGACGGGATCAACGACGCCCCGGCCCTGGCCCAGGCCGAAGTCGGAATCGCCATGGGCCACGGCACCGACGTCGCGATGGAAAGCGCTTCGCTGACTCTGGTGAAGGGCGACCTTCGCGGCATCGCCAAGGCCCGGCGCTTGAGCCGGGCCACGATGAGCAATATCCGCCAGAACCTCTTCTTCGCCTTCATCTATAATAGCCTCGGTGTTCCTCTGGCCGCCGGCCTCTTCTATCCCCTCTTCGGCTGGCTCTTGAGCCCGATGTTCGCGGCGGCGGCGATGAGCCTGAGCTCGGTGTCGGTCGTCGCCAACGCCCTCCGGTTGCGTCGCCTCAAGCTCTAAGCTATAGGAGGTGGACTCATGTCCAAGGAGATCCAACAACTCTTTACCTCGATCGCGCCGAGCTACGACTTCCTCAACCATTTCTTGAGCTTCTCGGTGGACAAGCGCTGGCGCGACAAGGTCGTCGCCGCGCTCGGAAAAGAGACGCCGGGCCGAGTCCTCGACCTCTGCGCCGGCACCCTTGACCTGACCCAGAAAATTTTAAAGAAATTCCCCAAGACCGAGGTCTTTGCCGCCGATTTCGCGGTGGCCATGCTCGAAGAGGGCCGGGCCAAGGTGAGCGGCCAAGCCAAGGCTCACCGCATCGGCGCCGACGGCCACCGCCTGCCCTTTGCCGACCGAAGCTTCGACGCCGTGGTTTGCGCCTTCGGCATCCGTAATCTCGAGGAAAGGGAAAAAGCCGCCGCCGAGATTCGCCGGGTGATGAAAAAGGGAGCCAAACTGGTGGTCTTGGAATTCTTCCGGCCGGAACGGCTCTTCTCCAAGCTCTTTTACCAAACCTATGGCAAATACGTTCTGCCCCGGATCGGCGGCGCCGTCTCCCGAAACCGCAAGGCCTATGAGTACCTCCAAAATTCGATCCAACATTTCCTCAGCGTCGAGGAGTATTGCCATCTACTCTTCGAGCAAGGCTTCGTCCGCCCCGAAGTTCTGCCTCTCTCCGGCGGCATTGCTCACCGGATCGCCGCCGTCGCCGCATGAGCTCCCTCGCCCAACAAGCCTATCTCAAGTTTCGCTACACACTCGAGCTGGTGAAGTTCTCGCACAGCGTCTTCGCCCTGCCCTTCGCCCTAGCCTCATTTCTGGTCGAGACCCGCGGGAAAATCGATCTCAGTCTGCTTCTCTGGGTCGTCCTGGCCGTGGTCTGCGCCCGCACCGCCGCGATGGCCTTCAACCGCCTAGCCGACGCCCGTTTCGATGCTGAAAATCCAAGGACGAAAAACCGCCATATTCCCAGCAACTTACTGAGTAAAACTTATGTAGTGGTTTTAACTTTGGCGGCCTCGGCCGGCTTCGTCTTTTGCGCTTGGAAAATCAATGGCCTAGCTTTCGCCTTGGCCCTGCCCTGCCTCTTCCTGCTCTTCCTTTATTCCCTGGCCAAGCGTTTCACCGATTACACCCAGCTCATCCTCGGATTTTGCCTGGGGATGGCACCGATCGGCGCGGCCGTGGCGGCCACTGGGCGAATCACACTCGGCTCGCTCCTGTTGGGATCCGGGGTCCTGCTCTGGGTTGCCGGCTTCGACCTGCTCTATGCCCTGCAAGATCTCGATTTCGACCGCCGGCAAGGGCTCCGTTCCCTCCCGGCCAAGCTGGGGACGAAAAAGACCTTGGCCCTAGCTGCGGCTCTCCATGGTTTATTTCTAGTCTCCTTGGCCGTTTACGGCCTTTACCAGGGCCTGGGATGGATCTATTGGGCCGGATGGGTGCTCAGCGGAGGCTTCCTTTTTTGGCAGCATCGGCTAATCCAGGAAGGTCTGCACCGAATTAACGCCGCTTTTTTCACCGCCAATGGCCTGCTCAGCCTGGCCTTCCTGGCTTTTGTGGCGCTGGACCTCTACGTCTAGTTCTCCGATCGCCCGAATCGCTTGACTTGGGGGCCTGGCATCGACTAGGTCAAGCGCCTCTTGTAGAAGGTTCTGAAGAAATATGAAAAAAACTCCCAAACGCGTCCCCCTCAAGGCCCCGGCACCCAAGGATCAGAAGGCCTTACTCAAGTCGCTGCTCAAGCAGATGGACGAGCTCCTGGTCACCAACCGCCGGCAAAGCCAAGAGGTTCAGATGCTGAAGGAGGAGGTCGAAGGCCTGCGCCGCGACCTTTCGATCACGATGGAATCCCTGGCCGAGTTGCCCTACGTTTCCGGGACCTTGCACTAAGAAGGAGTCGACCATGCCTCGCATGTGCCAAATTTGCAAAAAGAGCGCCCTCGCCGGTAACATCGTCAGCCACGCCAACAACAAAACCCACACCAAGAGCCAGCCCAATCTCCAAAAGGTCCGCGCGGTTTTTGAGGGAAAGGTGCAGAAGATCAGCGTTTGCACCCGTTGCTTGCGTTCCGGCAAGGTGATTAAAGCCGCCTAGATCGGTTAGGACCGGATCTGGTCTACCGAAATAACCCCCGCCAAGGTTTCCAAGGCTCGCACCACATCCTGTAATTGATGACGGTTGCGAATGTCCAAGACGAAGATGTTGATCGCTTTCTGGTCGTTGCTCGTCCGGATGTTGGCCTGGGAAATGTTCACCCCAAGCTTGCTGATGGTGTTGGTCATCGAAGCCAGGATGCCCGGCCGGTCGACGCTGACCGCTCGCACCTTGGCCTGATGGTTGGCTTCGCTAGCCTCATCCCAGCCCACTTCAACTCGACGGTCGGGAT
>JBIOXX010000262.1:0-2205 GCA_044869875.1 bacterium
CATCTCCAAGCGCTGGGCGTCGATCTCCGGCCGGTGGAAGCGCCGCTGGCCGAGGAGATCCTGTCGCGCGAAGTCGATCTGCCGGCCGAGACCAACGACGACGAGACGCTGCTCGCGGCTTTGTGGCGGACGGTGGAAATCCTGGGGCGGGAGCTGCGCCGACGCCGCCAAATGGCGGCTGAGGTCCGGCTCGAGGGCTTGCAAGGCGATTTGAAGCGTTTGCTGCGGAAGATCCCGCTCGATCCGCCGAGCCAGGGCGACTTCACGCTCTTTCGAGCCTTGGCCAAGGGCTGGCCGAAATTCCTGCCCCGCCGGGTCACGTTGAAATTTCTCAAACTCAGTTTCGCCAAGCTTTGTCCGGCCTTTCGCCAGTCGGAGATCGGCGCTGAACCGCGGGAGGAGCGTTTGCTCGTTGAGCTTGATCAATTGCGGGCGAAATATGGAGTTGGAGTCGTTACGGTCGGTCGAAGCGTTGAGTTGCTCCCTAAATCTTCCTCCCTCCCCTTTGTAAGGGGAGGGTCGGGGAGAGGTAGAGAGGTGGCGCAATCTGCGCGCGCTGGCGTTTTTGCCGGCGCTCTACCTCCCCCCACCCCCTCCTTACAAAGGAGGGGGTGAATACTCTCATGGAATTCGTTCATCTCCACTGCCACTCTTACTACTCGCTGCTCCGCGGCACGATGAGCATCGAAACTCTCTGCATCGCCGCCCAGGCCGCCGGGATGAAATCCCTGGCCTTGACCGATGTCGACGGCCTTTACGGTTGGGTCGAGTTCGTCCAATGCTGCCGGGCCTTCGGCCTGCGGCCGATCTGCGGCGTCGAGCTCCGCGGGCCCGATGGGCGGGCGGTGCTGTTGGCCAAGGACCGAATCGGTTACCAGCGAATCTGCCGTTTGATTTCGGACAAGCACCTCGACCCTAGTTTTTCGCTGGGCCCAAGCTTGGCCGAGGATCGCGGCGGCTTGGCGATCTTGAGCCGCGACGGCGCTTGGCTGGCCGGGCTGTCGAAAAAAACCGGTGCCGAGGATCTCTACGTCGAAATTCTGCCGTTGGAGGAAAATTCGCCCCAGCTTCGCTTGGCTCGGGAGCTCGGCCTTAAAATCGTGGCGAGCAACGACGTTTATTTTCGGGAGCGCTCCGATCACCGGCGCCATCGGATGTTGCGAGCCATCGACGGCAACACCAAGCTCTCCCGGCTCGGCCCGGTCGACGAGGTCGTTTCGGAGCAGCGCTTTTTTTGCGACGAGGATTGGATGCTGGCCAAGCTATCCTACGCTCCCGAGGCGGTGGAGAATGCCGGCTGCCTGGCCGCCGAGCTCGAGGGAAATTGGCGCTTGGGCGAGACCGTCTTTCCGCCTTATGAGAAGTTCTCCGGCACCGAGGCCTACTTCACCTTGCGCTGGAAATGTTACCAAGGCGCCCGCTGGCGTTACGGCGAATTGAACGAAAAGGTCCGGCAGCGGCTCGAATACGAGCTGGAAGTGATTCGCCAAAAAGGCTTCACCCATTACTTCCTGGTGGTCGACGACATCGTCCGTCAAGCGCCGCGGACCTGCGGCCGGGGCTCGGTGGCGGCGAGCATCGTCTCCTACTGCTTGGGCATCACTCACGTCGACCCGATCAAATACAACCTCTTCTTCGAGCGCTTCCTCAATCCCAGCCGCCGCGACCCGCCCGACGCCGACATCGATTTTCCCTGGGACGAGCGCGACGCCATCCTCGATTACATTTTCAAAAAGTACGGGCCTTACCGGGCGGCGATGGTCTCGAACCACGTCCGGCTCCAGTTTCCCTCGGCGGTCCGGGAATTGGCCAAGGTCCACGGTTTCTCCGATCCCCAAATCAGCCAGGTCACCGAAAAGTGGTTTCGCTTTCCGCCGCCGAGCTATCCCAAGCCCTGGGACGAGATCTTCGCGGCGGCCCGCGAGCTCGAAGATATCCCCCAATACCTCTCGGTCCATTCCGGCGGCGTGGTCATCGTCCCCGACGATCTTCGGAATTACGTTCCGCTCCAGCCGGCGCCCAAGGGCGTCAACATCCTGCAATGGGAAAAGGATCAGACCGAGGATTTCGGCCTGGTCAAGATCGACATTTTGGGAAACCGCTCGCTCGCGGTGGTTCGCGACGCCCGCCAAGCGGTCGAGCGCAATACCGGGGCGGCGATCGATTTCGCCGCCCTCGATCCGACCGAGGACGAGGCGACCCAGG
>JBIOXX010000263.1:0-2785 GCA_044869875.1 bacterium
CCACCGTCGGCTTCGCCACCCTGGCCCTGATCGCCGGCCTCGGTTACTTGGGCCGCGAGGAGCTGCTTCGTCACCGCCGCCCCGACGATCTGACCGCGCCGGTGCCGCCGGCTCCTGCTCCGGCTAAGCCCTTGCCCCCGGCTCCGCCGGCGGCGAAAAAACCGGAAGCCGAGCTAAAAGCTAAGTATCAAGCCGAAAAACCGGTGGCTCCGGTCGAAGGCCAAGGACTGCCGCAGGAACAACAGCAGCCTCCCAAATCGGCGCCAACGACAGTTGCACCGCCGGCTCCGGCCGAGGAAAAGGCCCGCGACGTCTCGGCTCCGGCCAATGTTCCGACCGCCGGCGGCGCCTCCTACAAAGATGGAAACGAAGGCCGCGCTCGCGAGGCCAGCATTCCCGAGGCCGAGCTCGCCGCTCCCGAAGCTACCCGCCAGGAAGACCGAAAGAAATCGGCCGAGCCCAAGGCGGCCGAACAAGCTCCGGCCAAGACCCTGCAAAGGGTCGCGCCTCAACCCAGCGCTCCCGGCGCTCCCGCCGCCGATAAAGCCGATATGGGTATCCTCGGCAGCGGCCAAGCACAAAAGGAATCGAGCGACGATGGGCGCTACAGCAAGCTGCTGCAAAACGCCAAGACCAAGATCAAGAGCCAGAACTACGCCGGAGCCCTCGACGATTTGCTGGCGGCCCAGAAGATCCGTGACAACAAGGAAATCCAGGATCTCATCCTGCTGTGCCGGAGCCATCTCCGCGGCGACGGTTAATCGCAACCCCCCTTTGAAAAAGGGGGGATTGGGGGGATTTGACGGATAATGCAAACCAACCAAGGCTGAATCATGAAACCAGCGCTTTAAATCCCCCCTACCCCCCTTTTTCAAAGGGGGGTAAAAAACTGAGGAGACTATTTCATCTCAAGTAGACGCACCGCGATCCCGGCCTGTTGGAGCAGGCCGATCGCCTGCTCGGCCATCGGGTATTGGGCGTTGTAGACCACCTCGATGATGCCGCTGTTGATGATCATCTTGGTGCAGATGAGGCAGGGAGAGAAAGTGGTGTAGAGGCTGCCGCCCTTGATCGCCACGCCGTGGTAGGCGGCTTGGGTGATGGAGTTCTCCTCGGCATGGCTGCAGAAACATTCTTCCAAGGCGACGCCCGATTTGCCGAAGCTGTTGCAACGGGGGCAGCCGCCCTCGTTGCAATTGCGGATGCCGCGGGGAGTGCCGTTGTAGCCGGTGGAAATGATCCGGCGGTCGTGGACGATCACCGCCGCGACCTTGCGCTTGAGGCAGTTGCTGCGCAGCGCGACCATCCGGGCGATCCCCATGAAATAGGCGTCCCAGGAGGGCCGCGGCGTGCCCATCGCCAACAGACGGATGGTGTCGCGGACCTTGTCGCGAAGCTGGTCGATGCTGGCGTTGTTCTCGACCTCGGCATCGGCCAAGCGGCCGGTCTCGTCGAGCTGCTGGGTGTTGGGATCGGCCGATTTGGCCTCACGGGCCTCGAGCTTTTCAAAGTCCGAAAAAGTTTTGGGATCGCCTTCGCGGTTGCGGGCCTTGATCCGCTCGAAACGCATCTGGGGCACTGCGGTGACGTGGATCAGGCGGAAATTGCTGAGGCGGCGCAGGACCTCGACCTCGCGGGGATTGCGGATCGAGTCGACGATGTAGTTCTTATCGACGTCGATCTGCTGGAGGGCCTTGTCGGCCAAGTAGCCGCCGCCGTAGGTTT
This sequence comes from bacterium, assembly GCA_044869875.1. Lineage (GTDB taxonomy): Bacteria > UBA10199 > UBA10199 > DSSB01 > DSSB01 > DATEDP01. The sequence goes on from JBIOXX010000263.1 coordinate 1,726, forward strand.
GGCGCATTTCGTTGCCGACCTTGATCAGGTTTTCGCGGAGGATCTCCAAACCCCGTTTTTTCAGCTCCTCGCGGAGGAGGTCGGAGAGCGAGAGATAGTTAAAGCCGCCCTCCTTCAACACTTGGGCAACTTCGCCCTTGCCAGATGCGTTTTTTCCAGTAAGACCGATGATCATTTCGCGGCAGCGTAGCTCGCGAAATTGGATGAGTCCACCTAGATTTTGGCGAGCAGCGGCGAATATGTCCAAATTCCGGCAAGTCCTTTCCCTTTTCTTCGTCGCCCTAGCTTGGAGCTTTCCGGCCGGCGCCTTCGCCCAATCGGGATCGGCTGGGCGCTTCTTCCTGATGGGTGACGGAACTCTCACGGTGAATGGCCAAAAGGTCCAATTTCGCGGAGCCGATGGAAACTACGACCCGGCGGGTTTGAAGGCTCTCAACCAGATCTTCAAGGCCGGCTGGGCCCAAGAAGAGGAAAGGATGGATCTGCGTTTTGTCGAAATGCTGGATTACGTCCAGGACCAGCTCCAAGGCCGCGGCTATAACTTGAAATCGGGCTATCGCAGCCCCCGGCTCAATCAATCGCTGCGCGATCAGGGAAAATTGGCGGCGCAATCCAGCATGCACATCGAAGCCGCGGCCGGCGACCTCATCTTGCAGGGGGTGAATTCGGCCGACGTCTACCAGTTCGTCAAAGGCCTGGATTGCTGCGGCATCGGCTACTACCACGGCCGTCATTTCCACATCGACACCGGCCCTTCGCGATATTGGGATGAAACTTCGAGCAAGACCGAGGAAAAGGCGCCACAAGAAAACGAAAAAATCATCCTCCAGCCCGAATTCGACCGCTACCGATCCGGCGAAACGATGAGGGTGAAATTCATGCGAGTCACGAACTATCCCTTCGGCGCCGACGCGATGGTCGAAATCCTCGGCGCCGACGACGCCAAGGTCGTCGCCCACACCAGCCTCACCAAAACCGGCAAAGAATGCCTGATCGTCCAAGACCGCCACCAAGCGCGGACCCTCGCGGCCGCGCTTCCCGAGCTCAAGCCCGGCCGCTA
>JBIOXX010000264.1:0-4251 GCA_044869875.1 bacterium
AGATTTGGGCCTCGAGATCGGCTCGCCGTTCCTCGGGACGGCGAACTTGGCGAAGAAAGTTTCGGAGGAAGGCTTGGTTCCAGCGGCCCTTTTTCAAAAGCAAAGTCGGGGGAATGATTACGCCTTCCTCTTCCAAGCGAGTCGCCAGCGGCATCGAACCCGGCGTCTTTCCGCCGACATCGCTGTGGTGGGCCCGGTTGGCGGCGTAGAAGAGGGGCCGGCCGCGGCTCTTCTCGAAGATCGGCGTGACCACGGTGATGTCGGGCAGATGAGTGCCGCCGCGATAGGGATCGTTCAGTAGGACGACGTCGCCGGGGCGAAGCTTGTAGGCCCTCAAGGCGGCCTTCACGCTGAGCGGCATCGAGCCCAAGTGCACCGGGATGTGGGCCGCCTGCGCCGCCATGGCGCCGGAGGCGTCGAAGATCGCGCAAGAGTAGTCGCGCCGCTCCTTGATGTTGGGCGAGAAAGCGCTGCGGCCGAGCAGGGCGCCCATCTCCTCGCAGAGCGAGGCGAAGCGGTGGCGGAAGAGCTCGAGGGCGATGGGGTCGAAAGCCTTAGCCACGGGTCCTCCCGGGAATCTTTTCGAGAAGGAGATGGCCTTGGGGAGCGACGGTCATTTTCCATCCCGGCTTGAGGAAGGTCGTCGCGCTGGGCTCGACGAGCAGCGCCGGGCCGATGGCGGTGAATCCAGCCCGACATTTTTCACGGCGGTAGATCGGGGCTTGGAGCCATTTTCCATTCCAATAAAGGCGATTGAATTCGGCCGGGAATGAGGAAGATCGAGGTGCCGAGAAATCCGCCGGCGGCCGAGCTTCTCGGGCGCTGATTTCCAAGCGAAGGTTGACGACTTCCAAAGGGCGGCCGCGGTGGCGGTAGCCGAAGCGCCGCTGGTGGATGGTTTCGAAGGCCGATTTCCAATGGCGACCAAAGGGAACATTCAGCTCGTGAGACTGTCCGTGATAGCGCAGGTCGAGGCTGGCTCGAAGGTTTTGGGAGCGAGGGCCGACGCCTTCACCGCTGGCACGTCGAGTCGCCAGTCGTTTTAATTTCAAAAGCTCCGATTGAAGGCGGGTCAAAGAAGTTTTCTCCTCCGTCCAAAGCAGGGTCCGGACGTAATCCCGTCGGTAGTCGGCGAAGGCCATCCCCAAAGCCGAAAGCAGGCCGGGATGGGGTGGAAGCAGCACCCGCCGCATGCCCAATTCCTCGGCCAGATCGACGGCGTGCAAGCCGCCAGCTCCGCCGAAAGGCAAAAGCAGAAAATCCCGCGGATCGTAACCTCGTTCCAGCGAGAGGACCCGCAGAGCTCGGACGATGTTGGCGTTAGCGACGGCCAAAATGCCCTCGGCTGCCGCTTCGGGACTAAGCTTGAGCTGTTTGGCCAAGCCGAGCAAGGGAGCGCGAATTTTATCGCGGTGGATTTTCATTCGGCCGCCCAGGAAGTGTTCGGCCGGAATTCGTCCTAGCCAGACTTGAGCGTCGGTGACGGTGAGGCGCTCGCCGCCCCGCCCGTAGCAGATCGGTCCGGGCTCGGCGCCGGCGCTCTCCGGCCCAACCTTGAGGACGCCGCCCAAATCGACCCGGGCGATCGAGCCGCCGCCGGCGCCGATGGTGTCGATGCGGATCATCGGCGTCTTGATCGGACAGCCGCCAAGGACGGCCTCGCTGGTCCATTCCAGGCCGCCGTCGATCAAGCTCATGTCGGTGGAAGTTCCGCCCATGTCGAGGGTGAGGGCTTTGGCGAAGCCGGCCCGCTGCAAAATCTCGAGAGCGCCGAGTGCGCCGCCGGCCGGCCCCGAGAGCAGGGTGCGCAGCGCTTGTTGCGAGGCTTCCTTTAGCGAGAGGCTGCCGCCGTTCGATTGCATGACCCGGACCGGATGGCGGATCTTGACTTGGAGGCGGCTTAAGTAGCGCGACATCTTCGGCGCGACGTAGGCGTTCACGCAGGTGGTGGAGAGGCGCTCGTATTCGCGGAACTCGGGACAGATCTCCGAAGAGAGCGAGATCGGCGCTTTCAAGGCTGTCAAAGCTTGGGCCAGCCGCCGCTCATGAGTCGGATCGGCGTAAGCGTGGAGCAAGCCGATCGCGATCGCATCGAAGCGCTGTTTTTTGAGCTGCCGGAGGAGGCGTTGGAGCTCGGCCGATCCTAGTTTACGCAAAACCGTTCCGCCTGGCCCCATCCGCTCTTCGACGCCGAAGCGAAGCCGCCGCGGCACCAAGGGCTCCTGGCGCCGAGGCTCCAAATCATAGAGCTGAGGCCGGTTCTGGCGGCCGATCTCGAGAACGTCCTCGAAGCCGGCGGTGGTCAGAAGGGCGACCCGGGCGCCGCGGCGTTCGAGCAAGGCATTGGTGGCCACCGTGCTGCCGTGGATGACGAGGCAGGGCCCAGAAATCTTCATCTCGGCCAGGCCTTGGAGGATGGCCACCGAAGGATCCACAGGCGTCGACGGCCGCTTGTGGCTGCGGAAGCCCGCAGCGCTCAAGGCGAAGAAGTCGGTAAAGGTCCCGCCGGTGTCGATGGCGACGATGGAAGGGCTGGGAAATGGGGCTTTTCGGGGCATGGCCGAATGGAATATCAAATATTGGAAGGAAGGAAATCGCTTTGTTAAGGTAGGAAATGCCCGAAAGCGCCGAAAAAAACCTCTACGAGCAGCTACCCCGTTCGCCCGGAGTCTATCTGATGAAGAGCGCCAAGGGCGAGATCCTCTACATCGGGAAGGCCGGCAACCTGCGCTCGCGGGTGGCCAGCTATTTCTCCAAGGAATCGGGCGAGCGTTACCAGGTCCGCTTCCTCGTCTCCAAGATCGCTTCGATCGAGACCATTCTCACCGACAACGCCAAGGAGGCGCTGCTCCTCGAGAACACCCTGATCAAGAAGCATCGGCCGCGTTACAACGTCAACCTCAAGGACGACAAGAGCTACGTCAGCATCAAGCTCTCGGTCCGCGACGAATTCCCGCGAATCTACGTCACTCGCAAGATCCGCAAGGACGGCAGCCTCTATTTCGGGCCTTATTCTTCGGCCTGGGCTTCGCGCGAGGTGGCCGATTTCATAGACACCCATTTCAAGCTGAGGACCTGCGGCGACCACGAGTTCCGCAACCGGATCCGGCCCTGCCTTCAGTACCAGATCCACCGCTGCGACGCGCCTTGCGTCGGCTACGTCAGCCGCGAGGATTACGCCAAGCTGGTCAAGCAAGCCCGCCTCTTTTTGGAAGGCCGGGCCGAGGAGCTGAAGAAGACCGTTCGCGAATTGATGGCCAAGAGCGCCGAAAGCGAATCCTACGAGGAGGCGGCCCGCTACCGCGACCTCCTCTCCGACGTCGAGCGCACTCTGGAGCGGCAGAAGGTGGTGAGCCATCGCCAGGTCAGCCGCGACATTCTCGGCTTCCACCGCGAAGGCGAAGCCGCAACTCTCTACCTGATGATGGTTCGGGAGGGCGCTTTGCAGGAGAGCCGGAGCTTTCATTTTAAATCGCTGGAGGAAGACGGCGAGCTGATCTCGAACTTCCTGCTCCAATACTACTCCGAAGGCCGTTTCCTGCCGGCCGAGATCTTGCTGGGTGCCACTATCGAAGAGAACGAGACCGTGGCCGAAATCCTCTGCGAGCGGGCCGGCCATAAGGTCGAGCTCAGCGTCCCGCAGCGTGGCGAAAAGCTCTCGCTGCTCAAGCTCGCCGATCAGAACGCCCGCCAGGCTTTTCAGGCCCGCGGCCAAAAGGAGAAGGATGCCGAAGAAGCCTTGGTCGACCTCCAGCGCCGCCTCGAGCTGAAGCGGCTGCCGCGGACCATCGAATGCTACGACATCAGCAATATCCAAGGCCGCGATTCGGTCGGTTCGATGGTCTGTTTTCAGGATGGCAAGCCCAACCGGAGCGGCTATCGCCATTTCAAGATTCGGACCGTCGAAGGGGCCAACGATTTCGCCTCGATGTACGAGGTCTTGAGCCGGCGGCTCCGCCGGGCCGCCGAGAATCCCGAGAAGTGGGGCTTGCCCGACCTTTTCGTCATCGACGGCGGCAAGGGCCAGCTCAACGCCGCGCTCCAAGCTTTTCGGGACCGCAACTTGACCGGCATCGACATCGTTGCCTTGGCAAAAAGCAAACTCTTGGACGAAGGAGACCGGACCGGGTCGGCCGAAGCTCGCGCCAGCCAGCGAAGGAGGAGCGAGGAGCGGGTGTTCCTGCCCAACCGCAAGGATCCGATCTTCTTCCCGGCCAATTCTTCGGCGCTCTACATTTTGGTTCAGATCCG
>JBIOXX010000265.1:0-6395 GCA_044869875.1 bacterium
AGTCGTAGTGACCGAGCGGATCCATTTCGAGCGGCAGGTCGAGCTCGGCGTCGAAGGAGCCGCTTCGGCCCCAGTTGCCCTGAGTTCGGACCCGCATTCCCTGAAAATCCTCGACCAGATCGAAAGGATCGTTGGTGTCGGAAACATCAAGGCGAAAATCTGTGAGAATCGGCCGCCGACCGCCGGCTTCCCAGATCTCGACGTCGCGAAGTTCCAGACGGGTCGTCCCTGGCACCGGCTGCCATTCACCGTCTTGAACCCGCCAGGCCCCGCGCATGGCCAGGGCGCCGCTGAATTCGATGTTACCCCAGAGCGGCACGGTCAAATCGCTGTGGAGGCTGAGGTTGGCTTCGACCCAGAGCTCACCGCTGGCGGCGTTGAAATCGAGGCGCAGGCCGGGCGGAATTTCGCCGCCTTCCAGGGTGTAGGCCGCGCCGGCCGAGGAGAGATAGGCGTTTTGAATTTCGACCGCCGAGCGTTCGCCATTCGCCGAAGCCGGATAGCCGCTGGGATCGAGCTGGATTTCAAAATTGTCGGCGACGGCGTTGAAGCGGCGATTGCCAAGGTAAGTCACCCGGACCTCACCGCGCGAAGGCCCCAGATCGAGGACGCCGGGGATGAAGAAGTCGTTCAGTCGCTCGATGTCGAGGTCGACGTGGCTGCCGGGGCTGAGCCACTCCTCGACCGTGGCCAGCAAGTCGCGGCGTGGCGCGTTGGGGCTGGGCGGATGATTCCGGCGATAAGTTGCAAAATTGGCGAGAAGAGTTTCGAGATTGTAGTTCACTGGCAAGCGGCCGTCGGCGTCAAGGAACTCGGCCGGCAGCAAAGAATTCAGAATGTGGTCGAAGCGCGGATCTTCGCGGTGATTGGGATAGACCATCGGGACGGCGCAGTTTTCGAGGCCGGCGTCGATGCCGCCGTTGGCGTTGCGGGCTTCGCAAGCTTCCCATTGCCGCTCGGTCGGCAGGTCCTCGCCGAAGGGCGGCCGCGGCACCATGAAAGGATCGGCCACGAAAAGGGCGCTGTTGGTGGCCCGGCTGATCAAATGAACTTGGCCGAAGTTCCCGACCCTCAAGCTCTCCGGCCAACCGTTGAAGCTCAAGGGGCCGTCGATCGCGATGCCGTCGATGGAGACCAGCTCGCGGAGTCCCAGCACCAGCGCGTTATCGTAAACCTCCCAATCGGCACCGAAACGGGCGCCGGCGGTGTTGATGGCCACCGCCCGGTAGGGCGAGCCGCTCCAAGGAAAGGCGCCGAATTGGCGAAGCCGCGGCTGGAGCCGGACTTCAGCCCGGAGATGGGCGGCGTCGAGATCGATCCGGAAGGGTCGAGGCTGTTCGCGGGCACGTTCATAATTGGAACGGATCCAGGATTCCAGCGCCTGGCGTTCGGGGGCCGGCAATGAGTCTTCGCCGGCCCAGCGGGCCTCGGCCTCACAATGGGAGGAGGCGGTACCGGGCGAGGTGTAAGGAGCACCATGGCAGCGGGCGCAAGGCGGCGTCACAGGAGATTGCCTCTAAGACCAAAACTCATCAGATTTTATTTGAAAACGGCTCCCTCTTAGCCGCTTGCGCCCCACGGTAGGTAAATCAAGTATCGGAGCTTCCTAGGGGAAGTTGTCCCACTTGGCAAGGCCCCTTATCTCACGCAAGCGGCATGCTTAGCTGGCGCTGTATCCATTGTCGCGGAGCCATTGCTCGGCCGCGGCGGTGTCGAAGGTCTCGATCGAAAGGGCATCCAGCTGCACCTTCAGGTTGGAAGTAATGCCCAGGGCTCTTTGGAAACGCAGATCGGCGGCGCGGGTCGGCTCGCCCTGGGGATTGGTGTTGAGGTAAATGTGGTGGAGGTAAGGAAATTTATCGCCGAGGGCCGAGGGATAACGCACCAAATTGAATAGGACCTCATCGTTCTTCGGCGGACGTTTCATCGATTCATTGGGAAGGAGAACCTCGACGATGCGCCGGGTCGGCGCTTCGGGATCGGGTCCTAGCCGGGCCATGAGGAAGGAAAAGCGGCTGACCCGCGGATCGGCCACTTCCCGGGCATGGAGGCCGACTAAAAGCTTCTGGACCAAGGCTTGGAGACGCTGCTGATGCGGGTCCTTAATGCCGGATTGTTCGGCGAAAGTTTCCACTTGCTGACGAGCCATCTCGGCAACGTAGGGAAAATACTTGGTGAGGTTGGTGCTGGTGAGCACGGCTTGTGGCGTTCGAACCAATTCGGGCATCGCCAATTCGGCCTTGGCGACATTCCGCAGATAATGGGTGGCCTGTTGCATGACTAGGGCCCGGACATTGGCCGGCATGGCGGCCACCATGTGAGCCGATTGGAGAGCGCTGGTCTCGAAATCGCGCAGCGAATGATAATATCCGAGAAAGCTTCGGGATTGATCGACGCCCTTGGACTGCAAGCGCTGGAGCAGGGAGACTTGGGACGGAAGTTGGTGCAGGGAAAGGCGGCCAAGATTGGCGTCGAAGGTCCATTCGATGTAATCGACGTGAACTTCTCGAGGGGTCGGGGTGGCGCTGAGCTCGATTTGGTAATTGTCGAGGCTGCCGTCGACCGGCCGAAGCCGGACGTAGAGAGCCTTGCTCTGGCCGAGGGCTCGGGCCAGGGGTTTGTCGACGTAGAGGTTCAAGGCATTCCACATCTCGACCCGGATCTTCTCGATGAAGGTCACCATCCGAGTCACGTCTTCCGAAGAGCGTTTTTGGCTCGAGCCCCAAGCCAGGGCATCGCTGGTGATGGTCCCGTGCTCCGAGGGTGGCTTGCTGCTGATGCTATGGGCCGAATCGCGGGGCGCCGAAGGCGGTGGCGAGCCTCGTCCCTGGTCGTCATGGGAGCTGGAAAGCACCAGCAAGCCGGTTTTGGGATCCATCGCTTCGGCCGCACCGGCCAAAGCTAGGGCCGGCGTCGGTTGGAGCAGATCGCTGGGGGGGCCCGATTGGTTTTGATTTTTAACCGTCGAAACCATTTCCCAGCGGGCCAATTCGGCGTTGAGGGCGCGGGGGGTGAGCCGGCCGGCGATGTTGAATTGCAAGAGGGTCAGCAGCGAATCGACGAGGGTCGTCGCGCCGTCCAATTTTTCGTGGAGGCCGCTGGCCTGTTCGAGGCCGCGCCCCAGGTAGATGCCGGCCAGCATGCCGCCTTGCTGAAAAGCCGAGCCCGGAAGCCGGAACCCCGGCGACATCCGACCGATCCATTGCCGCTCGAGCAGAGCCGCTCCGCCGCCGCCGATCTTGAGACCGCCCAGCATCAAGGCTCCGGAGACCAGGCTTCGGGTCAAGGCCGGCGCCGACCAGTCCTGAGGTCGGCCCAATGCCTCGTGAGCGGCGTGAGTCGCCAGCGTGAAGGTCGGAGCTTCGAAGGCGAAGCCGAGGGCCGAAGCCGCCAAGCTTCGGGTGGCCGGCGAAAGCCAAGTCCTGGCCAGCGGTGAGCCGGCCAAAGTGGCCAGGCTGCCGGCGCGTACCACCCGGTAAAGCGCTCCGGCGCTGGCCATGCCGAAAATCATCGCCGGGTCGGCGCCTTCTTCGATCAGGTTGTGGAGCAGGAATTCGACCCGCGGTCCGACTTCGCCGACGCCCTTAATGGCGTTCCATCTTTGCTGGGCCTTGCGGCTCAGCTCCGGGAAGGAGCCAGCGCTATCGGCGACGATTCGATAGGCCAAGGCCGCCGAGACCGGCCGGTCGCGGTTCACCTCGCGGTTGGCGAAATCGATCAAGCCGTAAAAAAAGAGCTCGGGGTCGCTTTCCTTGAGCAAGGAATCCAACTCGCGGTGGGCTTGGGGATCTAAGGATTGGCGGCCGAGCGCCGCGAGATAGGCGGCGGGCTGAAAAGCGGAAATTTCGGCGTTGACGCCGCTGCCTGTGCCCCAGATTCGCATAGTTCATCCTCATCGGCTGAACTCAATTAAGGTTGTGATTTTTATGGGGAAACCTGGTGAACTGTCAAGACATCGTCGACGGAAATTCCAAGGATATCGAGCTCCGAAACCAGGATTTGGATACCCTGGCGCGAGAGGCTGGGACTGAGCGGCTCGACGGTGAGGAGGCTCTGGCCGGGCTCAAATTGGGGGATCAAACCGGCAATCCGGTACCACTCGTCGCGGGGGCTCTCGAACTCGGGGACCAGATGGAGGCGATAGCTCTGGAGGTCGGGATCGCCGGCATGTCCGCTCCAGCCGTGGATGACCTGGGGTGGGAGGACCCGGAGCTCGACCAAGCCGTACAAGGCCTCGGCCACGGTGTCGCGAGCCGGCCCGAGCAGGCTGACGTCGACGATGCGGCCGCTGCCCGAGGGATCGACCGAGATGATTCCTTCCTCGACGTTGAGTCGGTCCTGGCGGAACCGCTGGATCGCGGCCTCGGCGGCCGGGCTTCCGTCGTCGAAGCCGAGGATCTGGCCGCTGGAGGTGTCGAAAAAGAAGCGGACGTTGCGTCGGCCCTCGTAAATGGTTCCCGAGGAAAGGGCCGAATAAAAGCTGCCGGCCAGCGCCCGGCCCCGAACCTCACGGATCTCACCCATCAAAATTCGGAGGTTGACCATCGAGCGCGAGGGCCGGCTCCAGCTCTCGAATTCGGCGGTCCAGACTTGGCGGTCGGAGGCTCGGACAGTGGCGTCCAAGCCCCGGGTCATGCTGCGGACCCTTTGGCCGCCGAGGACGACTTCGGGACGAAGGCCCCGGTAAGCTTGCTCGATCGCATCGAGCCGGGCCAGCTCCTCGGGTTCCTGGAAGTGGCGGCGGAAGAGCCGGACCATTTCGAAGAGGCGGTTCAATTGATCGCGAATTCGGCCGAGCTCGAGCCGAGTCCCGCGGCTCTCGGCATCGGCGCCACGCTGCTGCTCGATTTGGTTGAGGCGGCTCTCGAAGTGTTCGAGACGCTGGCCGAGGATTCCGTCCCAGGCCGGCACTCGGACCCAACCGGTCGCTCCTTCGGCCCGTCTTTCCTCGGAGATTTCGGTCCAGACCATGGTTTCAGTCCGGCCGCAGATTTGGCGATGGATGCGGATCAAAGCGGTGAGAGTGTCGGCGCGGCTTCCGGCGCTGTGAAAATCCGGGGAACGAAGCGCCATCTCGAGCAGCGCCATCGGGGTTGAAAGGGTTTGCGAGAGCCGGGCGATCTCGGTGGGGAGATCGATCCGGAGCGCGGCGATGGCCGGCGGCGTTGGGGTTGGGCGAAGGACCTCTGGGACTGGCGTCGGGTTGATAAAAAAATCGCCGATTCGCTCGACCAAATTGCGGCGCGGCCGCGGTGGCGGCAGCGGAGTCGTCGGGGGATGGGCCGGTGTCGGCAAGCGAAAGCGAAAGATCGCCGGCATGTCCCGGGCTTCGACCGGGCGCTGGCCAAAGCGCAAGATCTCCGGGACTAGTTGGCCGGCATTGTTCTGCCTCAGCACCGGGACGTCGGCATTGGCGGCGCCGACGAATTCGACCAAGTCCTGATCGCGGAGCGAATGCCATTGGAAGGGCAAAAGGTTCTGGCCGTTGATCCGCAAGCCCCGAGCTCCGTCGTGCAGCCGGACTTCGATCCGGCCTTGTTGAACCCGCAGGTCCATGTGCTGCCGGGAAATATGGCGAAGGTCGGCGCCGAAGACGTTGGGAGCGCGGAGGGTGCTCCGGCCGATGACCGCGCCGGCTTCGCCGACGGCCGGAAGCGGATAAGCTTCGGTGGCGTCGTGAGGGTTTTCAAACCAGCCCAGGGCCTCGGTCGGCGCTGCTCGGCCCGAGCTCGGCGGCTCCGAGCCGCGGCCGCCGCGCATCGCCGCCACTGCCACCGCGCCGATCAACAGAGCTGGCAGCCCCCAGGAACCTTGGCTCGAGGAAGCCCCCACTGAAGCCTCGGCGATCGAGGGATCGAGCAGCCAGGTCAGCGCGCCGAGGCCGATCAACCCGATCGCGGCGCCAAGCCGGCCGTTGAGCGAAGCACTCTCGGGCCCGCGATAGCCGAGCCAGCGCTGCGCCGCCCGGTGGCGGAGCGAGGCTTCTTGGCTTTGGCTCAAGCTCAGCAAGGTTTCGACGGCGCGGCTTCCTTCGCCGTGGGCCAAGAGAGCGCTGGCGGCCTGCAATCGAATCTCGCCGAAGGAGCTTTCGAGATAAGTGCGAAGCCTTTCCCGGGCGGCGGCGTGTTCGCCTCGGGCTAGGAGAGCCTCGGCGGCCCGCACTTGGAGGGACTCGCTCTCGCGGAGCGAAGACGGCTCGGCTCGCTCGAGGAAAGTTTCGAGGATCGCGACTTGGCCCTGGCTCGCGGCCAGCTCGATCAATCTTCGGCCGGCTTCAAGGCGGATCTCGGGATAGGGGTCGGAAAGCAAGCTTTGGAGGTGCGGGATCATCTCGGCCCGAGGATGGGCCGCACTTATGCTCAGCGCCGAACGGCGGGCCTCGTTGGAAGGGCTTC
>JBIOXX010000266.1:0-2157 GCA_044869875.1 bacterium
CGCTTGGTGATGAAAGCCAAATCGGTCTTATTAATGAGGATGTTACGGGCGAAAAACTGGCTGCGGTCGAGGCTCGCGGCCTCGCCGTGGATCAGGTAAACGCCGGTGCCGTCCAATTCCACCTTAAATCGGCGGTCGAACTCCGGAACCTCGTCCTCGGGAACCGTTTCCTGCCAAGTCTTGACCGGCTCGCCCAAAGTTTGAGGGGCCTCGTTGTTGTTGGTGAGGTCTTCGATCTTTTTTCCGGAAGCGAAGTATTGGGCGAGATCGACCTTGTAGGCCTTGAATTGAATATCGCGAACCTTGGCGCCGGTGGCGCTGATCGTGATCTTTTCTTCCGGCGTCTTGGTCTCGTTCCAGACGTTGAGATCGAGGCGCGGCGCCAACTCCTCCAGGGCGATGCGGCCCAAGTCGAGCTTCTGGCCCTCGGCGATCTTTTGCTCCTGGAGATATTTGGACTGGTAGCCCTTGCGCGAGACGCTGGCTTAGTAGGTGCCGACCGGCAGGAGCTCGAGCTTGAAATTTCCTTCGGCGTCGCTGACGGCCTTGCGGGCCACCGGGTATTCGTCGAGAGTGACGGTAGCCCCAGCCAGAGGGCCGCCGCCCTCGGCGAAGATCCGGCCGGTCACGGTCCCGGTCGGCCGCTCCAACAATAGAATGAGGCCCGCGAAAACGGCGAGCCCGGCGAGAAATAGGAGCCCCGAAAGTCTTTTCATAAATTAAGGGTAAAACTCATTTGCTCTTGCGGAGCATTTTGGCGACCTCTTCGAGGTGCTCGGTTTCCTGGCGGACGAACTCGCGGGCCATCTCGTCCAAGGCGATATCGTCGGCCGAGAGCTTGACCAGTTCAATGTAGTCTTGGAGAGCGTCCTTCTCGAAATCATAGCTCTCCTTCAAGATATCGTCGATGAGATGGGATTTGGTCTCGGGGACGGCGGCGCTCTCCAGCGAAGGATGGCCGCCCAACGCGGTGATCTTTTCCCCGATCAGCACGGCGTGCGTCATGTTCTCGTTGGCCTTGTCCCGGAACCATTTTTGGATCGGGATCCGGTTATAGCCCATGATCATGAAGGAATAATGCAAATAGCGGTGGATGCCGGCCATTTCTTTGCGAAAAATCTTGTTGAGACAATCGAGGATTTTCTTGTCGGCGACGGGTTCTAAGCTCATGAATCCTCCAGTCTTTAAGGAAAGAAAACGCCGACATGATGGACCGGGGCGGGCAGGTTAGGCAACCATTTTATGCTCATCGCCAAAAAAGCAAAAAAAGGGCAGCGGGTGAAATCACCCCCTGCCCTCTTGGTCCCGGACTGCGGACGATCGAAAGGTCCGGTTTACCGTTTTTGACGGCGCAGGGCCGCCCAAAGTCCGGCTACCCCGAAAATCCATGCGGAACCGAAGGCGGAGAAGCCGCCGGCTCCGGCCAAGGAGCATCCGCCGCTATCGCCGGTGTCGGTGCCGCCGTCGTCTTCGATACAATCGCTGGGCTCGCCGGTGCAGGTGAAGCCGCTCTCGACTTCACAGGAGCCGTCGCAGCCGTCGCCATCGATGACATTCCCATCGTCGCAAAGCTCACCGCTCTCCACATCCCCATTGCCGCAGACCGGGGCATTGCCGGTAGGGACGCAAACGCTGGGGACTCCCGAGCAGTTGAAGTCGCTCTCGATTTGACAGGAGCCGTCGCAGCCGTCACCGGCATCGGTGTCGCCGTCATCGCAGGCCTCACCGCTTTCGACCGCACCATTGCCGCATTCGGCCGTGCCGCCGGGGATCTCGGTGCAAACGCTGGGCTCGCCGCTACAGTTGAAGCCGTCTTCGACTTGGCAAGCGGAGTCGCAGCCGTCGGAGTTGTCGGTGTCGCTATCGTCGCACTCCTCGCCGCTCTCTACGTCACCATTGCCGCAGACCGGAAGCAAGGTGCAGACGCTGGGCTCGCCGCTGCAGTCGAAGCCATCCTCGACTTGGCAAGCGGAGTCACAGCCGTCGGAGTTGTCGGTATCGGAGTCGTCGCACTCCTCGCTGTTTTCGATAACCCCGTTGCCGCAGACCGAGGGCGTGCAGACACTGGGCTGGCCACTGCAATTGAAGCCGTCTTCGACCTGGCAACTGGAATCACAGCCGTCGGAGTTGTCGGTGTCGCCGTCATCGCATTCCTCA
>JBIOXX010000267.1:0-5778 GCA_044869875.1 bacterium
CTTACGGCGCCCGCCGCGGCAACCACGAAGTCATGATGCGCGGGACCTTCGCCAACATCCGTTTGAAGAACCTGATGCTGCCCGGAACCGAGGGCGGCATCACCCTCCATCTGCCCGACGGCGAACAGATGCCGATTTACGACGCGGCGATGAAGTACCAGAAAGAGGGCGTGCCGCTGGTGGTCTTGGCTGGCAAGGAATACGGCACCGGCTCTTCCCGCGACTGGGCAGCCAAGGGGACCAACCTACTCGGCGTTCGGGCCGTGATCGCCGAGAGCTTCGAGCGGATCCATCGCAGCAACTTGGTCGGGATGGGGGTTTTGCCGCTTCAATTCGAAGCGGGTCAGAGCTGGCTAAGCCTTGGTTTGAATGGCCGCGAGAAGGTGAGCATCGAGGGGATCGACGCCCAGCTCAAGCCCTTCCAAAAGCTTCAAGTGAAAACGGTGGGCGAGGGCGGCGAAGAAAAAGTTTTCAGCGTCACCCTGCGGATCGACACTCCCGACGAGGTCGCCTACTACCGTCACGGTGGCATCTTGCAATACGTGCTGCGGCAGCTGCTCGCTTCTTGATAAAGAAAAAACCCCGGCCCTTGAGGGGGAAGCGGGCCGGGGGCGCACTCACCTGGGAGTCTAAAAACAAAATCTAGATCGCGTTTCCGCCGGTTTCACCGGTCCGGATGCGGATCGCCTCCTCGACGCCGGAAACGAAAATCTTTCCGTCGCCGATCTTGCCGGTGGAGGCCGTCTTCTGGATCGTCTCCATGACCTTGGCCAGATCACCGTCATTCACCACGATTTCGAGACGGATCTTGGGTAGGAAGTCGACCTGATATTCGGCACCGCGGTAAAGCTCGGTGTGTCCTTTTTGCCGGCCGAAACCCTTGACCTCGGCGATGGTCATGCCTTGAATTCCAATGCTGTGAAGGGCTTCCTTCACGTCATCGAGCTTGAATGGCTTGATGATAGCTTCTACCTTCTTCATAAGCGCACCTCTCCTGTATATCGATAGGTTGTGCAAAGCCGGTTCCATGGCAATGAGTCTAGTAAATCATTGATTTTATTCATAATTTATGAAGAATCGAGGATCGCTTGGACTGACGCTGACGCCTTGATTTTGCGCAGTGCCGCAGGTTTAGGCAGGAAGGCCGGGGCCCTAAAGCCGTTTTCTTTTCTTGCTTGGGCTCGGAGTGGAATGGTTTAAGCAGCATCGAAGGAATTTATGGGCGTTACCGTCAAGAACCTTTCCAAAACTTTTACCAGTCAGAAATCGGATTTCGCGGCGGTGCAGGACGTTAGCTTCGAGGTCGAGGAGGGCTCGCTGGTGGCCTTGCTCGGACCCAGCGGCTCGGGCAAGAGCACCATTCTTCGGATGATCGCCGGACTGGAGCGGCCCGACGCCGGCCAAATTTATTTAAGCGGCGAGAACGTCACCCAATTGCCGGCCCAAAAGCGCGGCGTCGGTTTTGTCTTCCAGAATTACGCCCTCTTCAAGCAGCTCAGCGTCTTCGACAACGTCGCCTTCGGCCT
Source organism: bacterium (assembly GCA_044869875.1). Classification (GTDB taxonomy): domain Bacteria; phylum UBA10199; class UBA10199; order DSSB01; family DSSB01; genus DATEDP01. The sequence goes on from JBIOXX010000267.1 coordinate 1,527, forward strand.
CCAGGTTCAAAAGGCCAAGGCCAACGTCATCCGCGATCGGGTCCACGCTCTGCTCGAGCTGCTGGGGCTCGGCGATCTCGGCCGGCGTTTTCCGCATCAGCTCACCGGCGGCCAACGCCAGCGAGTCGCGCTGGCCCGGGCCCTGGCGCCTTCGCCCAAGGTGCTGCTGCTCGACGAGCCTTTTGGCGCCATCGATGCCAAGATCCGCAAGGAGCTTCGCGAATGGCTGCGCAAGCTTCACGAAGAAGTTCGCGTTACCAGCCTCTTCGTGACCCACGACCAGGAAGAAGCCCTCGAGATCTGCGACAAGATCTTCGTCATGAACCACGGGATCATTGAGCAGGGCGGTACGCCCGAAGAGATTTACAAGCAGCCGGCCACCGAGTTCGTCGCCAACTTCGTCGGCTTGATGAACATCCAAGACGCGATGATCGAGGACTCGGCCCTGAAGTTCGGTCCTTACGTCTTTCCCAAGAACGGCGACAATGGCTGGGAGGACGGCGACAAGCTCCGAGTCTTCTTCCGGCCCCAGGACATCTACATCTCGGGCAAGCCCCACGCCTATGCCCAAGCCGGCAAGCTGGTCCGCCGCTCCTTCCTCGGCATCAACATCAAGCTCGAGGTCGAGGCCGATTCCGGCTTCCGCTTCGTTGCGATCATCCCCGAGCACATCTTCTATCAGGAAAAACTTTGCGAAGGCTGCGAAGTTTCCTACCAGATCGAGGAATTCCACTACGTCAACCTCAGGGCCGGCCGTGGAATGCGGAAACTGATTTTTTCGGATTACGAAATCTAACCGAATACCAAGTCGAAGATATCTTCCCAAAGGCTGTCCTGATGGGGCCGAGCCGGCGGCGGTTCGATTCGGGAATTTCGGGAATTTGCCGGTTTTTTTCCGGCTTTCAACAAGAGTTCGGCTTGGGCTTGATTAAGCCCGCCTTGGCGGATCCAGTCGATCAAAGCGCCAAGCTCGTTGCCGTCGAACCAAACCCCGTGCTCGGCACAGTAATCGACGATGACCCCGCTTTTGCCGGCGACATTGCGCCGGTTCATCGGATTTCGGTCGGCGGGGCAGCGCCGGTAGAAGCTTGGATTTGGCGTTCCGGCTTCCTTGGAGAGGTCCGAGACCCGGATCTGAGGCTTTTGCTTCTGCAAAAGTTTCGGAATGGTATCCGATTTCGCCCGCCGGCATATTTCGGAAAAATCTTCGAGACTCAGCCAGACCCCGGCGCAGACGTGGCATTCCAGGAAAGGGCTGAGACCTTCTTCTTTACGCACGTAAAGCGGTTTGGAACCGGCACAGGCCGGGCAGTTCAACTCGCTGCGCTTGCCGGTGGAAAAGCGCGGCTTGATGGCGAGGCCGCAGTAATGGCAGTAGCGGGCGCGATCGCTGATCCGAGTCATGCAATCGGGACAGATGGTGTTGAGGTCTTTTTCGTGGACCGTGAAGTCGGCGGCGCAGAAGCCGCAAGCTGGGGCGTTTTTTTCGCGGCCGGCGCCGCAGGCCGAGCAGCGCACGACCCGGGCATCTTTTCCGGTCGAAGCCTGCAAGGGGATCAAGGCGCCGCAGTAGCAGTGAACGCTCTGGCTGGTTTCGGTCTCATCGGACCAATATTGAAGCTGACATTCGGGGCAGGCGGCAAGGAGTCGCATCGGGAGACTATATCACTTCCCTTGAAAGGACGGCTTTCGTTTTTCGACGAAGGCCTTGACCCCTTCCTTGAAGTCCCAGCTCTCGGAGGAGGCCGCGATCTCGCGTCTCTCCAGCTCAAGCTGGCGGCTGAGAGGCTGTTCCAAGGAAGCTCGCAGGACCTTTTTGATCCGGCTTAGGGTGCGGGTCGGCCGGGCGCTTAAATCCAGGACCAGTCGGCGGAGCTCGGCGCCGAAATCGGCGTCGCTCCATACTCGGTTGACCAGGCCCAACTCTTGGGCCTCGGCGGCGCTGAAGACCCGTCCAAGCAAGCAGGCTTCGAGGGCCCGCTTCGCTCCGATCAGCCGCGGCAGGAAAAAAGTCGTCGAGGCATTGGGCGAGAGAGCGATGTTGATGAAAGAAGGCGAGAACCGGGAATTCTCCGAGGCCACGGTCAGGTCGCAGGCCAGGGCCAGTCCGAAGCCGGCGGCATAGGCCGGGCCATGCACCGCCGCGATGACGATCGGAGGCATCGCGGCAATCGTTTTAATCGCCCGGTTAAGGGCCCCGGAAATCCGGCGGAAAGCCTTGGCGCTGGTCGGGAGGTTTTCCCGGAAGAGCTTGATGTCGCCGCCGGCCGAAAAAGCCTCGCCGGCCCCGCGCAGCACCACGACCTTGACCTTTTTATTCTTGGCCGCTTTGGAGAGGGCCGGCGCGATCGCCTCGGCCAACGCGAAATTGAAGGCATTGTGGGTTTTAGGACGATTAAGGGTGAGAATGCGGCAAGGGCCCTCGTTTGCTTCGAGAATCAATTGGTCCTTCATGTTCCCCTCTGCTATAGTCGGCGCTCGAATTTATCTTCAAATAGGAGTGTGTTGGTTATGAAATTTTCGGTGGAAAGTCGATCTTCTTCCTTGGGCCGCGGCGATCTCCTGGTCCTGCCTTATCTCGATGAAAAATCGCTCAATCATCCGGCGGCCAAGGCTTTGGTTAAAAAAATCGGAACCGAGCCGGCGCGGCTGCTGGCCAAGGAAGGCTTCAAGGGCGAGGTCGGGGATTCGCGGCTCTTCGCCGCCCACGGCAAGGTTCCCTACGATTACATCTTGGTGATGGGAGTGGGCGCCAAGAAAAAGCTCAGCCTCGAGACCTTCCGCAAGGTCGCCTCCAAGACCGCCCAAGCCGCCGAGAAGCTCAAGTCGAAGCGGGTCGTTTCGCTGCTGCCGCTGGCGGCCGACGGAAAATTCGGAGCTGAAGAGTTGGGTCAAGCCCTGGCCGAAGGCAGCGCCCTGGGCCTCTACCGCTTCGAGAAGTACAAAAGTAAAAAAGAGAAGGGTTCCTCGTTGAGCGAAATTCGCTACGTCGCCGATTCGGCCAAGGCTGCCAAGGCCCTGGCTCAAGGCCTGAAGCGCGGCGAGACCATCGCCGCCAGCGTGAATTACGCCCGGGACTTGATCAACACCCCGGCCCGCGACAAGCCGCCGGAGTTCCTCGGCCGCGAGGCCAAGAAGATCCGCGGGCTCCGCACCAAGGTCTTCAACCACCGTCAGCTTCAACGAATGGGCATGGATGCTCTCTATGGCGTCGGCAAGGGCTCGACCAATCCACCGGTCTTCGTCGAGATGCATTACAAGCCCAAGGGTCGGGTGAAGAGCCGAGTGGCCATCGTCGGCAAGGGGATCGTCTTCGACAGCGGGGGCCTCTCGCTGAAGCCGCCCAAGAGCATGGAGACGATGAAGGACGACATGTCGGGTGCGGCGACCATTCTGGGAGTGATGCGGCTTCTGCCGCTGCTCAAGCCCAAGGTCGAGGTCTACGGTTACATCGCCTCGGCCGAGAACATGCCCGACGGCGGCGCCCAGCGCCCCGGCGACGTGGTTCGGGCTTACAACGGCAAGACCATCGAAGTCCTCAATACCGACGCTGAAGGCCGGTTGGCCCTGGCCGACGCCTTGAGCTATCTGACCAAGCATCGCAAAGTCGATTACATCATCGACATCGCTACCCTGACCGGCGCGGCCCTGGTCGCCTTGGGCGATCTCTACAGCGCCGCTCTCGGCACCGATCCCGAGTTGATCCAAAGACTGAAGGCCGCCGGCGAGGAATGCGGGGAGAAAATCTGGGAGTTGCCCTTGGCCGAGGAGTACGTCGATGAGATGAAGAGCCAAGTTGCCGACATTCAGAACATCGGAGGGCCCTACGGCGGCACGATCAACGGCGGTCTTTTCCTGAAAAACTTCGTCGACGAGAAGGCGAAGTGGGTCCATCTCGATATCGCCGGGCCTTCCTGGGCCAATAAACCCTGGGCCTACTCGCCCAAGGGTGGGACCGGCATCATGGTCCGGACCTTGCTGCGCTTCTTCGACCAGTTATAAATGCTGATTCGCTTCGGAATTTTAGCGCTGATCCTTTATTCGGCCTACTTGCTGCCGCGCCTGCAAGCGGCGGTGGCTTGGGATCAGGCCGCAGTGTTGGCCTTGGCCGGTCTCCGTCAGCCCGAATGGACTCGCTTTTTTTTCTTCATCACCAATATTTCAGACACCCGCGGATTTCTGGTTGCCTTGATTTTGCCGCCGTTGATCTTTTTTTATCGGCGCCGTTGGGTCACCGGGCTTTGGTATTTGG
>JBIOXX010000268.1:0-8230 GCA_044869875.1 bacterium
GATCTGGATCCCCTGGCCCTCGTCCTTCAGTTCGGCGAAGGGGTCTTTTAGAACTTCACCGTTCAAGTGGATCGACCCGCCCTTGATCTTGGCCTTGGCTTCGTTGCCGGTGGCGGCGAAACCGCCCTCCTTCACCGCTTGATAAGCGAGGATGCTGGCCTTGTCGGAGGCGACCTCGACGTCGCTCAACCTTTCGACCTCGCGTTGAGTGAAGGCCTTCTCGAAGTTGGCCGCGGCCGCTTCGGCGGCTGCGGCGTTGTGAAGCCCGGCGATCAGCTCCTTGGCCAAATTCACCTTGGCGGCCTTGGGATGGAGCGCACCCGAGCTGACGTCTTTCTGCATCGCCAGGATTTCCTCGGTCGAGCGGTCGGTCAGCAATTCGTAGTAACGCCACATCAAAGCATCGGAGAGGCTCATTAGCTTGCCGAACATCGCGTCGGGAGCTTCGGTGACGCCGATGTAATTCCCCTTCGACTTGCTCATCTTCTCAACGCCGTCGAGCCCCTCGAGCAAGGGCAAGGTGATCACCACCTGCTCCTCCTGGCCTTCCTCGCGTTGAAGATGGCGGCCCATCAGCAAGTTGAACTTCTGGTCGGTGCCGCCGAGCTCGACGTCGGCCTCCATCGCCACCGAGTCCCAGCCTTGGAGCAAGGGATAGAGGAATTCGTGGATGGCCAGCGGCTGGCCAGACTTATAGCGCTTTTCGAAATCGTTGCGCTCGAGCATCCGGGCCACGGTGTAGCGGCTGGCGAGCTTGATCATCCCCCGGCCGTCGAGCTTGTCGAGCCAAGAGGAATTGTAAAAGACTTCGGTCTTCTTGGGATCGAGAACTCGGAAAACTTGGTCTTTGTAAGTTTGGACGTTCTTTTCGATGTCGCCGCGGGTGAGCGGCGGGCGGGTCTCGTTGCGGCCGCTGGGATCTCCGATCGCGGCGGTGTAGTCGCCGATCAGAAAGCAAACCCGGTGGCCGAGGTCCTGGAAGGCCTTGAGCTTGCGAAGCAGGACCAGATGGCCGAAATGGAGATCCGGCGCGGTCGGATCGAAGCCGGCCTTCACCTTGAGCGGCTTGCCCTTGGCGAGTTTTTTGCGGAGCTCTTCCTCGGAAATAATCTCGACGGCGCCGCGTTGAATTTTTTCCAGGTCCTTGGACATAAAATATTAGAGCCGGATCTGCACTCGCTCGATCTTCCTAGCCAGCCCCGTCGACTCCTCGATCTCGACAATGGCGCCGCAGAAACGGACGTCGCCTTCGGCCGGCTCGAAGCGGGATTTAATCCCGGTCTGAAACTTTCGCAAGACATTGTCGAGCTTCATTCCGATGATCGAACGGTAAGGGCCGGTCATGCCGGCGTCGGTCAGGAAAGCCGTGCCCTTGGGCAAAATTTCCTCGTCGGCGGTCTGGACGTGGGTATGGGAGCCGAGCACCGCCGCGACCCGGCCGTCGAGATACCAGCCCATCGCCCGGGCCTCGCTGGTGGCCTCGGCGTGCATGTCGACGAAGACCACGTCGGCCCTTCCCTTCAACTCGGCCAAGACCCGGTCGGCGGCGGCGAAAGGCGAATCCGCCGCCTCCATGTGGATCTGGCCGGCGAGATTGAGTACCCCCAACATGACTCCGGCGTAGACCTCGATCACGGTGTAGCCCCGGCCCGGCGATGCAATGGAATAATTCTCGGGCCGCAGCAGCCGCGGCTGGCGCTTGAAATAATCGTGGACCTCGTGCTGGTCGAAGGCGTGGTTGCCGGTGGTGATGACATCGATGCCGGCGCTGAAAAGCTGCTCGGCGGTCTTGGCGGTGATGCCCTTGCCGTGGGCCACGTTCTCGCCGTTGCCGACGACGACGTCGATGCCCCGCTCCTGACGCAGCTTGGGCACCAGCTGTTGCACGGCCAGGCGACCGGGCTCTCCGAAAATATCTCCGATAAAAAGTAGATTCATAAAAATTAAAATTGGAAGCGAATTATTATACTATCGCGCAGTTTGCCAGGCCATAACATGGCCTGTTTGCCTGCTTGATTATTTCGCGTAATCCACGGCCCGGCTCTCCCGAATGACCGTGACCCGGATCTGCCCGGGGTACGTCAACTCCTGCTCGATCTTTCGAGCAATGTGGCGGGAAAGTAAAGCGGCTTGATCGTCGTCGATCCGGTCGTGATCGACCAGCACCCGGATATCGCGGCCGGCTTGGATGGCGTAAACCTTCTCGACGCCGTCGAAGGATTTGGCGATGCGCTCCAAATCCTCGACCCGCTTGACGTAGGATTCGAGGACCTCGCTGCGAGCGCCGGGCCGGGCGCCGCTAAGGGCGTCGGCGGCGTCGACCAAATGGGCCAGAGCCGTGGTCTGGGGAACGTCCTCGTGATGGGCCGCCACCGCGTGGACCACCCGCGGGTCTTCGCCGAACTTCTTGGCGAAGTCGGCGCCGATGATCGCGTGGGAGCCTTCGATCTCGTGGCTCACCGCCTTGCCGATATCGTGGAGCAAGCCGGCCCGCCGAGCCATCTTCTCATTCATGCCGAGCTCGGCGGCCATGCTTCCGCAGAGGAAACCTACCTCGATCGAATGGATCAGGACGTTTTGGGCGTAGCTGGTCCGGAACTTCAACCTGCCAAGCAGCTTTACCAATTCGGGATGAATGCCGTGAATCCCCAGCTCGAAGCAGGCGGTCTCGCCGGCTTCCTTGATCTGGACGTCGAGCTCGCGGCCGACCTTATCGACCATCTCCTCGATCCGGGCCGGATGGATCCGGCCGTCCTGCAGCAGGCGCTCGAGCACGATCCGGGCGACCTCCCGCCGGACCGGATTGTAGCCCGAAAGGATCACCGCTCCCGGCGTATCGTCGATGATGAGGTCGATGCCGGTGGCCTGCTCGATGGCCCGGATATTGCGGCCTTCCTTGCCGATGATCCGGCCCTTCATCTCGTCGCTGGGCAAATGGACCACGGTGACGGTCTTCTCGGCCACCCACTCGCCGGCGATGCGCTCCACCGCCTGGGTGATCACATTTCTGGCCCTCTTGTCGGCCTGGGCCTTGGTCTCCTCGTCGATTTGGCGCAGCCGCCGGCCGGCCTCGATTTGGGCCTCGCTCTCCACCGCCTGGACCAGTCGCCGCTTGGCTTCCTCGGCCGACATGCCGGAGACCCGCTCCAGGGCGTTCCGCGACTCCTCGATCATCTGGCGGTGGCGACCGAGCAGATCCTCGGCGTCCTTGGCCTTGGTCTCGAGCGAGCGCTCCCGATTCTCGAGCTCGCCTTCCCGTTTCTCTAAAGTCTCGGATTTCCGCTCGAGACTCTCTTCTTTGCCGAAAATCCGCTGCTCGATCTTTTCGAGCTCGCCGCGGCGGCTGCGGCTTTCTTCCTCGAGCTCCTGCTGGGCCTTGAGCTTGCCGGCCTGAGCTTCGAGCTCCAATTCCTTGCGGCGCTGGCCGGCCCGGGCTTCGGCTTCCTCGACGATCCGCTCGGCTTCATGCTCGGCCGAAACGATCTTGGCCTCGCCCAATTTCTTCCGCAGCAAGACACCCAGGCCCAAGCCCAGGATCAGTCCGGCGATGGATAAGACGATGGAAATCATGGTTCCCTCCCTACCTCGATGCTTCGCGCTTCGGTGACCAAGACCTGAATTTCTTCGTCGTGGGCCTCGCGAGGCAAGGCGGCCAAAACTTGGAATTCATAAGCCAGGGCCAAGCGAAAGCCCGAGTAGCCCCGCAAAACCCGATCGTAATAACCCCGCCCCCAGCCGATCCGGCCACCGGCCAAGTCGAAGGCCAGACCCGGCAAAACTAAAGCCGGAATATCTTGGGCTTCGAAAACCGCGGATTCCTTCGGCTCCAGGACGCCGAAGGCTCCGGCAACCAGTTCGGCCTCGCTCTCGAAGGCCGCAAAGACCAGCCGATCTCCTCGCGGCTCGACCCGCGGCAGGAAAACCTTTTTGCCTGCCGCCCGAAGCCCCGCAAAGACCGCCGCGGTCGGAAGCTCGCCGCGATGAGCCCAATAAATGCCGACCGCCGGCGAAGAGCGGATCTCCTCGCGCTTCAGAAGATGTCCGGCCGCGGCTCGGCCCGCGGCTTCGGCCTGCTCGGCGCTTAAACCCAAGCGGCGAGCCGAGAGCTCGCGGCGTAGTCGCTGCTTTTCAGAATCGGTCATGCCGATGCTCACATTTCTAATGTCGGAAGAAATAAAGGCGGGAAAACGCAGGACAAGCGACGATCCGTGGATCGCCGCCGGGGGATCTCAAAAAATTTGGAAAACGGGGAATGGAGAAAATCTATGAGGGTGAATTCATCCGCCGCTTTGTTTCAAATCGAATCTAAGAATCTTTATATTTATTTATTCGTTGCGTCGTCACCGACTCAATTTCAAGTCCTCCCCCGGAGAAAAACCCCGGAGGAGAACTTCAAATTCTCCCCACCTTTTGTCGTGTGGGCTGCGAGATTTGAACCCAAGAAATTAGGTGGGCGCCTCTATCGTGACTTCAGGCTTCCCGCGTCGGCTTTTAAGGGCCGGCGGGCTTGCGCACCGCCATGAGAGGAGGCTCCCGTTCTCGTCAGCTAGGTTCTAAATCATGAAAGAGTCCCAAACGCGAACAAGGCAGGGAAACCGGTACGTATATAAAAGAACGATCTTTTTTCAGCTCGAGGTGCGGCGCTCGATCAAGTGGAGCGCTTCTTTCACCTTGCCCCGAGCCTGCTGAATCTTGTCCTTCCCTTCGCCTTTGATTCTAAACAGATCGTCGGCGATGTTCAAGGCCGCGAGCAGCGCGACGTTCAAAGAGGAAACCGACTTGGTTTTCTCCTGAATGTCGAAGAGCTTTTTATTGACGAAATCGGCCACCCGCTGGACGTATTTTTCGTCGGATTCGCTCTTGAGTTGAAACTTCTGATTCAACAATGTGACTTCGAAGGACTTCTTCATATCTTGAAACTCATGATGACGAGGCCGATCCGCAGTGTCAAGGCTTTTGCCCCCATTTTTGCTCATTCGGCGGGCACCGAAGTGGCGCTCAAGGACGGCGCCGCCGAAAGCATCGGCTTGCCTTGGAAGAGCGAAAGCAATCCGACGTAGAAAAAACCGATCTGGAAGAAAAGCAAACTGTACAAGGACATCCAAAGGCCGTGGATGAAAGCGTAAACCACCGCGCCGCTGAAATAAATTCCGAAGAAAATTTCGACGAAAGTCACCACGCTGAAGTTGCTGCGGTACTTCTTGTTTTGCCAGCCGTCGGACTTGGCAGAGATGGCGTACTTGGCGGTGCGAGTGAACTCGCTTTCCCGTCCCAGCAGGGCCTCGAAAACCGCCTTGGTGTTGTTGACCGCGAGACCGATGCCCAGGGCGAGATTGAGCGGCAAATAAAGCAGCCGCGATTTCCAGTCGGGGTAAATCTCGCGCTGCGAACAAATGTAAAAGGTCGAGATCGAGACCGTCGCCAGCAGAAAAACCGGCAGGTCGATCCAGATCACCGACTCCAAGTGGAGCTGGTGCCGCAGGTAAAGCGAAAGCGGCATGCAGAGCGAGAGCAGGACCATCAGCACGTAGGCCAAATTATTGAGCAAATGAAAAGAGGCTTCGAGCTTGATCCGCCCGGCCAAGGAGCTCTTCCAAATCCGGGGCATCAGTTTTTTGGCGGTTTGAATCGAACCTTTAGCCCAGCGGTGTTGCTGAGATTTGAACCCGTTCATGTCGACCGGCAGCTCGGCCGGTACCACGACTTCGGGAACGTAGAGGAATTTCCAGCCCTTGAGCTGGGCCCGGTAGCTGAGGTCCAAATCCTCGGTCAGGGTGTCGTGCTGCCAACCGCCGGCGGCTTCGATGCAGCGGCGGTCCCAGATTCCGGCGGTGCCGTTGAAGTTAAAAAACTTTCCGGAACGGTTGCGGGCGGTGTGCTCGATGACGAAGTGTCCGTCGAGCAAGATGCTCTGAGCTTGGGTCATCAGCGAATAGTCCTGATTGAGATGGCCCCAGCGGGCCTGAACCATGCCGTACTTTTTGTGGGGAATGTGGAAGTACGGGATCATCTTCTTCAAGAAATCGGGCGCCGGCAGAAAGTCGGCATCGAAGATGGCGATGAGCTCGCCCTTGGCCGCTTTCATGCCCTCTTCCAAAGCCCCGGCCTTGAAGCCCTGGCGATTTTGGCGGTGAAGGTAGACCACCGGATGGCCTTGCTCGACGCATTCCCGGACCACGGCCTTGGCGATTTCCTGAGTCTCGTCGGTCGAATCGTCGAGGAGCTGGATCTCGAGCCGCTCTCGCGGGTAGTCGAGGGCGCAAGCTTGCTTGAGCAATCGCTCGACGACGTACTTTTCATTGTAGATCGGGAGCTGAACCGTGACGAAGGGCAACTTGTCTATATCACTGAAGCTCGGCACGCCGACCGGACGGCGGGCGAAATTCTTATAGTAGAGATAGCTCAGGTAATAACGGTGCAGGCCGAAGAGCGCCAAGAGAGCCAGCAGCAAAAAGTAAAACCCGAGCAGGAGGAAGGCGATGGACTCCATTAATCGGGTTATAAAAAGAAAACTAGATAAGTCAAGGACTTAGATGACAGGGCGTAGCCTTGTCATCCCGAGCGCAGCGAGGGATCCTTGCGGAGGATATTTTCGCCAAGATACTCCGCAAGGATTCCTCGTCGCTTTGCTCCTCGGAATGACAATTTATGCGACCGTAAAGTAAATCTGCCTTTCCTCCACGTCGACCTTGGCCACGGTCACCGACAGCTCGGTGCCGATCTTGAAGACCTTGCCGGTCTTGCGCCCGCGGAGTCGGTGCTTGCGCTCGTCGTAGACGTAGTAGTCGTCTTTGATGTCGTTCAGGGAAACCAAGCCTTCGACGAAGAATTCCAAAAGCTCGACGAAGAAGCCGAATTTGGCGATCCGCGAAACGACGCCGACGAAGCTCTCGCCGACGTAGCGCTGCATGAAAAGTGCCTTTTGCAAATCGATGCCCTCCCATTCGGCTTCCATCGCAGTCCGCTCACGGCGGCTGCAATGGGAAGCGGCTTGGGACAGCTCGGTTTCCCGGATCTCCTTGGCCTTTTCGGTTCGCGGAGCAGTGTTCCCCAAAATTCCCTGCAAGACCCGATGGACCATCAGGTCGGGATAACGCCGGATCGGGCTGGTGAAGTGGGTGTAACAAGTCGAAGCCAGGCCGAAGTGGCCGAGGTTCTTCTCGGAATAGACCGCCTGCCGCATCGAACGCAGCAGGATGTGCTGGATCAGCCGCTCCTCGGCATGGCCCTTCACCTGCTCAAGAACCTTGTTGAAAAAACCGGGCCGCGGCTTTTCGGGAAAGGCGATGTTGAAGCCGAGGTTGTGCAAGAGCTCTTGAAAGCGCTTAACCTTCCCGGGCTCGGGCTCACCGTGGACCCGGTAGACGCCCGGCGTTTTCTTCTGAGTGATGAAGCGGGCCACCGCCTCGTTGGCGGCGATCATGAAATCCTCGATCAGCAAATGAGCGTCGTTGCGCACCGCCCGGACGATGCCCTCGACCGTTCCGTCCTCGAAGCTGAGCTGGACCTCGGCCTCGGGCAGGTCGAAGTCGATGCTGCCGCGCTCTTGGCGCCGGGCTCGGAGCAGCTTGTAGAGCTTAAAGGCGTTTTCCAGCATCGGCAAAAGCGGCTCCAGCGGCGTCCGCACCTCCGGCATCTTGTCGACCAGGGCCGCAGCAACCTGCTTGTAGGTGAGACGGCCCTTGGAGTGGATCACGCTTTTGTAAATGTCGGTCGCCTTGGGCATGCCCCGCTCGTCGAAGAGAATCTCGCAGGTGAAAGTCAGCCGGTCTTCCTTGGGCCTAAGGCTGCAGAGGTCATTGCTCAGCTCCTCGGGCAGCATCGGGATGACGTAATCCGGAAAGTAGACCGAGGTGCCGCGGCGAAAGGCCTCGCGGTCGAGGGCGCTGTCCGGCGTGACGTAATGGCTGACGTCGGCGATCGAGACCCAGAGCCGCCAGCCCTTCCCGTCGGGTTTGACGCAGATCGCATCGTCGAAATCCTTGGCCGACTCGCCGTCGATGGTGACGAAGTCCAAGCTTCGCAGGTCGCGGCGGTCCCCCTCGGGCTCGAAGTCGCGGTCCTTCTGCCAGGCCACGGCCTCGCTGCGGACTTCTTCCGGAAATTGATGGGGCAGCTGGTGCTTGAGGATGATGATCTCGAGCTCGGTGCCGGGATCGCCGCGGCGCTCGAAGACCTGGACGACTTCGGCCATGCCCGGGGCGTGCTCCTCGGGGTACTTGAGGATCTT
>JBIOXX010000269.1:0-3705 GCA_044869875.1 bacterium
CAAAATAGCCTGATCCGACCTATTTGCGGAAACGCCGGAAAGCCCAAAGCAGCGGGACCAAGATCCAGCCGGCATAGGCCGAAACCGGCGACCCGGCTCCGAGCGAACAACCGCCGTCGCCATTGCCGCCGTCGACGCCGATGCCGCTAAGCTGGACGACCACGCTCGGCTGGACCGAATCGTTGGAGTCGACGGTGAGGGTGCCATTGAAGGTGCCGTCGACGTCGGGGTCGAAAGTGACGCCGAGGTCGCAGCTCTCGCCGGGCGCCAGGGTCGGCGTCGCTCCGCCGCAATCCGAAGCGTCGAGCGAGTAATTGTCCTCGTCGCTCAAGGTCAAGGCGCTCACCGTCACCGGAATCGCACCGTTATTGGTGAGAGTGACGATCTGGGTGTCGGGGATATCCACTTCGGTATTGCCGAAATTGATGCTGAGCGGGCTCAGCACCAAGCCGCTGATCGCGGCGAAGGCCCCGATATCGGGCGGGTTGTTCAGGTTGCGCCCGGTGATGTCGGTGGCGGGAAGCTCCGGGGCTCCGGGATTGCCGGCGCCGATCGCCGGTGAACCGGCGGCGAGGTTAAAGTCGCCGGCGGCGGCATTCAGGAAGAGCGGGTCCTCCGAGATGTTGGCGGTCTCGGTGATATTGGGAACGCAGGGTGGCGCGTCGTCCTGGCAGTAGGTGAAGAATTCACCGATGACGTTATTCGAAAAAACAACCGGGCTTCCGACGTCGCCGTCATCGTCGTCGATCAAGATGTCATCGGCATCGCCGCTGGGGCCGGTCGAGTTTCCGAAGAAAATATTATTGTAAAAGGAAGCCGCCGAACTGGAGTTGTTCAAATACACGACGGCGCCGCCGGCATAATACTGCGATCCATTGTCGGTAACGGTGTTGTTGACGAAGAGCGCCGAGGTCTCAATGCCGGTGATGTAAAATCCGGCGCCGCCGCTGCTGGAGCTGTTTCCGACTACCAAGTTGTCGATCGCCGTAAAGCTGTAGCCATAGGCGTAAACGGCGCCGGCCGAGCCGCTGCATTGGTTATCAAGGATGGTATTTGCGTTGAGGCGAATCGGCCCGGTGGTGCTGCTGATGTAAATGGCGGCCGCGGAGGAGTTGCTGAAATTGCCCTGGAACGTGTTCTGGTTCAAGTCGAGGGCCGTGCCCGAACCGAAGGCCTGGAAGGCGCTTCCGCTGCCGACGTTATCCTCGAAGACATTGTTGCTGACGACGACGCTGCCATTGCTTAACGAAACGTAAGCTCCGGAGTTGTTTCCGGTAAAAGAGTTTTCGCCGAGACTGACTTCGGAATCATTGCCATTGATGGAAATGCCGTAATAGTTGGCGACGAAATCGGAGTTCTGGACGGTCACGCTGGCGGTGTCACTAAAGAGAGCGAGGCCGTAGGAGTTGCCGTTCTCAACGGTGACGCCGGACACCGAGAGGTTCGCCGAATCCATTCCGCTGTCATCGTGGAGCTCCATGATCGTTCCGCTGTCGTCCTCCTGAGTGAGGATGGTGCTCCCGGCGCCGGCGCCTTGGATGGTGAGGCTATGATTCTCGGTGCTGCTGTAATAAAAGCTGCCCTCGGGGCTGTCGTCGGACAGAAAGGTCCCGGCCGGAATCTGGATGACGTCATCCTCGTTATTGGTCTCGGCGGTGTTCAAGTCGGCTTGCAGCTCGACCGCGGTGGTGGGGTTGAAGGTCGCGGCCAGCGCCGGCGATCCGATCATTAAAGAGAGAGCCGCGGCGCTCCAACGCCAGCAACCCGAAAGCTTGGTCTTCATAGTGCCTCCTGAGAGTAATTTTTTGGAGTGAGGCCGGACCATGCTCATTTCAGGAGAAAAACGCCAGGAAAAATAGCGGGTTGCGCGGCTTTGCCGGTCGTGCCTATAATTGGAATGAGGGCGGAGAAGGAGTCTTTATGGGAAATAGGTTAATCGCGGCGCTGGCCGTCCTCGCATGCCTGGCACTGAGCGCCGCCGCCGGAGCGGCGCCAACTACAACCAGTAATAACAGCGATGACTCGGGCAGTACCTCAAGCTCAACCACTACCCCGTCCAATATCTCCGTGCCGGTCGCTGTGCCTCCCTGCAAACCGCCGAGCGGCGGTTACGCCCTTTGCCGCTGGGACAATATTCAAATCGAATACCTCAACACCCGGCTGAATCGGTTTAGCTCCAATTATTGGACGACGCTGGTCATCAAGGGCAAGGATCGCGAGATCAACTTGATCTATCAATACACCAACCCTTCGGTCGCCAATGCCGTCGCGAGCTGCGAAAGGATGGCCATCTCCTCCTTGGGAGGCCTAGGCCTTCTGTCTTTCTACGCCCAAGTTAATCCAAACTCGGGCGCCGAGATCGTCGGGGGCTTCAACGACAACAAAGTCACCGTCTATCTCGACAGTGGCACCCCCAATTATCTCGAGCTGGGCTGCTTCCTGACTTCCGGAAATCCTTAACGGCGGCGCTGCGGCGACCTGGTTCCGCCCTTCGAAAGCAAAATCTGCCAAACCTGGAGCTCCCGGGCTCGGAAAGCGGCGGCGCAGGAAAGTAAGTAGTATTTCCACATTCGGTGAAAGCGTTTGGAATAGCGCGCGCTTAATTCGGCCCACCCTTTTTCAAAGTTTTCCCACCAGGCCATCAAGGTCCGATCGTAGTCCGGCCCGAAATTATGCCAATCCTCCATGATGAAACGCCGCTCGGCGGCGGCGCCGATCTGGGCGATCGAAGGCAGCATCGCGTTGGGAAAGATGTAGCGTTGAACCCAAGGGTCGATGCGGGTGGTCGAGCGGTTTCCGCCGATGGTATGGAGCAAAAAAAGCCCATCGTCCCTCAAGTGATCGGCGGCCACCTCCATGAAACGGTCGTAATTCTTGTAACCGACGTGCTCGAACATGCCGATCGAGACGATGCGGTCGAATTTCTCAGGCGGCAGGTCGCGGTAGTCTTGGAGCCGGATCTCGACGTTCTTGGCAGCCACGTTTCGCTTGGCATAGACGAATTGATTCTTGGAGACCGTGATGCCGACCACCCGGACCCGGTATTTCTCGGCCGCATATTGGGCCAGGCTGCCCCAGCCGCAACCGATGTCGAGCAGCGAAAGGCCCGGCTTCAGATCGAGCTTCCGACAGCTCAACTCCAGCTTGTTGCGCTGGGCCTGGTCGAGATTGGCGGCGCCCTTCCAATAGGCGCAGGAGTAGACCCGGCGCTTGTCGAGCATCTTGGCGTAAACGTCGTCGCCGATGTCATAATGGCGACCGGCATTGGAGAAGGCCCGAGCCTTGTTCTGCCAATTCAAGACCCGCGATTTGACGGCTTCGAGAAGAAAGGGCCAAAACAGAATTTTCTCTTCGAGCTTGGCCTTGAGCAAGCGGTGGAAGAATTCGTCCAAGCGGTCGCAGTCCCACCAGCCGTCCATGTAGGATTCGCCCAAGCCGAGGTTTCCCTCGGCCAGAGCCCGATCGTAGAATTTTTCGTTGGAAACTCGGATATCCCAGGGACGCCGGCCGCCGATCCGCACTCCGGACTTGGCGAAGAGCTGCTGAACCTTTTCAGCCGCCGAAAAAAGGCGCAATGGAACCCCGGGCAGGGCCAGGACTTTCATAAAGCCTCCAAATTGAGACGGCTTTAATTATAGCCTTTGGCGCCGGGGGGTCAGCCTTTTATTTAGCCAACCAGCCAATAGCGACAGGCTCAGCCCCAGC
>JBIOXX010000270.1:0-4892 GCA_044869875.1 bacterium
CTTCCCGGCTCTATCAGGCCTTGCGGGCCCAGGGCATTCCCTCTTCGCAAATGGAAGGCGCCCTCACCAAGGATCACAAGATCAGCTCCAAGGAAGTGCTCAACTATCTCGATAAAAACTGGACCGATCCCCGAGTGCGCAAGGCCCTGACCGCGCTCCAATTTCCGGCCCTGCCCTGGGAGATTCCCGGCGCCAAGCTGCCCTACGACGACGAAGCCTTTCGCAAGCTCGACTTCAGCGGCAAGATGGTCGCTTGGCACGTTTACGACATCGCCGAGCTGAAGAAGCAGGAGCCGGTTGATTTGAAAGAAGTGGCCCGACATCAGCGCTTGGCCAGCTTCTACGATCCGGAGAATCCGCTTCGCACTTCCGATTTGGGCGATACCTTGCTCAAGCTCTACGACTATCCGGCCGCGGCCGCGGTTTTCGAGGAATCTTTCCGCGACGGCGGTGCCAAGGATTTCGGGCTGAAAACCAAGGCCGGCATGGCTTATTTCGGTGCCAAGGATTTCGAAAAGTCGCGGGCCGCCTACACCGCAGTGCTCGAGAGGACTCCCAAGGACCCCCAAGCTTTGGGGCTGCGTCACGAGGCCAGCAAGATGCTCTTGGCCACGCTCGAAGAAGCCAAGGATCCGAAAAAGTATAAAGAGATTTCAGCCTCGATTGGCGCCGACTACGCCATGCTCCTGACGGTCAAGCCCGACGAGGAGAAGGCCAAGATCAAGGAAATCGAAAAGGCGCTGGAAGGCCTCCACGGCAACAACGGCGACAAAGCCAAAGCGGTGGCTCGTCTCGCCGGCATCAAGGATCCCGAGAAGGTCGGCGGAATCACCAAGCGCGAGGTCATCGCCTCTCTCGAAGGCCTGGCTCAGAACTATCTCCAGGCCGCCGATCAGAGCTATCCCGATCCCAAGGACGTCGAAGCGGTGCGGGCGGGGATGAACGGCTTGGCCAGCGAAACCTTCGGCGTGCTGGCCCGCTTCGCCAAGGCCGACTCCGATCCCGAGATCCAAAAAATGACGGTGATCTACGAGTCCTACCAGCTTATCGCCGACGGCAAGCTCGACGAGGCGATGGAAAAGCTCAAGCCGGTTGAGAAGATGCCGGAAGCGGCCCGGATCCTGAGCACCCTTAATAAGGGCAGGCTCCGTCTTTACAACGAGGCGGCGCTCCAAGTTTGGGAAGCCTACAACAAGGACCTCGAGCAAGCCGATTTGAGCGACAGCAAGGGCTGGGTTTCGGGCATCGGAGTCTCCAGCTCCGATATCGAAGCCAAGTACAAGCTCGAAAAAGAGCTCACCGACGCGGTTCGGTTGAAGATCGAGACCGGTGAAGCTTTCACCTTGAAGGAAGCTCTCACCCAGATTTCCAAGGAAGGCGCCGAGAATTTGCGGGAGCGCGCCGGTTTCCTGATCAGCCCCGCCGCCTTGGCCCATGACCAGAGCGCGATCGGCGACGTCATCGACTTGGTCTCGGCCCTGCCGCCGATCATGGAGCGCTCCCAGCGCATTTTGAACAAGGCGTGGAAGCTTGAAGCCGCCGGGCGCGGCCTCCAAGGCGCCTTGGGACTCTATGGATTGGTCCATGAAGCGGCCGAGGAAGATTTCATGAAGGAGCGGGCCCAGAAGGGGCTCGACGCCCTCCAGGGTAATGCCACCTTCGGCCGGTCTTTCGAAAAACTTTCCGGCCAATTATTCGGCGCCTCCAACAATAAGAATATCTTCATCGACATCGGCTTCATGTTCCTCGCCGGCAACTTGGGCAATTTGGTCAAGTTGCGGACGCTGGCCAAGCTGGAGAAGGCCGGCGTCAGCGGCTACAAGGCTTTGATCATCGCCGGCGGCTTGAGCCTCACGGCCGAGTCGACGGCGCTCTGGGGCCTGAACACCTTGAAGGAAGCGGCGCTGAGCGATCCTTCCAAGGTCTTCACCGCCGAACATTTGGCTAAGAGCTACGGCTCGACACTGATCATGATCGGCAGCCTCAAGGGTTTCAACAAGGTCGGCCAGACCCTTGGCCCCAAGGCCGCCAAGAGCCTCAACCTGATGGAGGCCGGCGGCACTCAGCTCAGCAAGGGCGGCAAAGCCCTGGTTTGGGGCTTCGGCCACAGCTTCGGATTGGGCGGCATGATCGCCAGCAGCCACGTCAACCAAGGCCTCAACCTGACCCCCAAGCCGATCGGCGGTTGGAAAGAAGGCTTGGTCCACGAAGTGCTGGGCTACGTTCAGTTCGCCGTCGCCCATGGCGCCGCCGACCGCCTCGTTGGCAACAAGATGCAGGAAGTCTCGATGCGGCAGCACGGCGAGATCGCCTATAAGGAATCGCTGCTTTTGGCCAAGGGCCATGCCGACGCGATGGGCTTCAAGGCCGACGTCCTCAAGATCCATGTCGAGGAAGACGGTAAGATCAAGGTCGATGGCAAGCCGCTCGAAGAATTCGACGCCGAAAGCAAGTCGTTCATCGAAACTCAGCTGGTGAAGGGCAAGGATGGCGCGATCAAGGATCAAACCCTATCGATCGACGGCACTTCGCGGCGGTTGCTGGTGACCTTGATGACCGACGCCGGCCTCAATCGTCCCGGTTTCTCGGGGCTGTGGCTGCGCCAACTGATGCAGTCCAAGAAATTCGCCGAGGCCAATGCCTATCTCGAAAAGCATTCGATTCCGCTCCGTTTCGGCAAGGAGGGCCAAGTCATTGCGATGGGCTCGCAGCCCGGCTCGCCTCATTCGCTGCTCGGCATCGTCTCCGAAGGCGGAAAGATCGAGCCGATCACCGACCAGCAGATCAAGGATTTGACGCCGTCGCCGGTCGCCAAGCCCAAGCCGAAGCGAAAGTCCAAAGCCAAGAAGGAAGCGACGGAGACGAAGTCCGAGGACAGCCCCAAGGTAGCCGCTCGCAAGGCCCTGCCGCCGGCCAAACCCGAGCCCGGCTCCACGCCTCCGCCCAGCGGCAAAACCAAACCGCCGCTGCAGCTCCCGCCGCCGCGCAGCAGCCTTTCGGGCAAGGCCTGGTCCGATGCCTTCGCCCACGATGCCGAAGCCGCCTTCGCCGGGAAAGAGGCGATGTTCAAGGACGGGTATTACGCCTTGGAAAAACGGATCGAAAGCGACTCGCGCTTCAAAGACCCCAAGTTCTGCGCGGCGATCGAAAAGGGTTTCGATGCCACCCTCGACGCTTTGCGGCCGATCTTGGAAAAGACGCCGGAAGGCGATGATCGCATCTCCCTGGGCCATGCTCTTTTCGTGAACGTCATGGAAGGCAAGCTAACCCTGACCGATGCTCGTCAGCTCTCGGCCGGAGCCCTGGCTGGTCATTATCGGGTCGAAAAGGCGCCGGGCCACGAATACCGCTGCGTGCCGCTCTTTCACGGCGCCGAGGTCAAGCCCGGTAGCTCGCTCTTAATCGGCAAGTCGGAGTCGGCGAGCCGGGCGATTCAGGGCCAGGGCTTGGTTCACGACACCTTGCCCAACAAGATCAACGTCAATTTTGAATTCCGGGAGCAGAATGGGAAAACCACGGCGGTCTTCGAGGCCCGGCCCGGCGAGGCCAGCATCGAAGTCTTGGACCCCAAGACCCAGGCTTTCCGCCCGCTGAGCCCCAACGAAAAGGTCGAAGTTCAGGACGGCGAAATCATCCTCCTGGCCGGCGATCCCTACGTCTTCCGGGCCGCCGAAAGCGTGGCTGTGGAGCTCAAGGCCCGCCAGGAATTGCTTCAAGAACGCGATGCGCTCTTCCACCTTCGCGGCCAGACCGCCCAGCGCTTGCACGGCTCGCCCGAATGGAAGACCGATGCCCTCAAGTTGAGGAAACGCGTCGTTGCTTTCGACCAATTGCTCAAGGACCAGGCCCGCAAGCCCGACGGCAGCTCGGCAATCGAATCGGAGCTGCTCGGCCTCGCGTCGGGTACGACGCCCTTCGCCGTCGCCGCCCGCCGGGCGCTGAAGGGCGAACTCAGCCCCGCCGAATACCGTCAGGCCCAGATTGAGGTCGCGACCCCGCTGGTCGAAAGCCATCGCGCGGCCTTGGAAGAGGTCGCAGAATACCTAGGCGGCCTCTTCGCCGACGAGCTGATCGAGCACCGCCTGACCTCCCAGCTTCACGACCAAAATGGCAAGCTCATCGACAATCCCCACGTCCGATTGAAAGATCCGGCCGACATTGCGCCCAAGATCGCCCGCCGCGGTTGGTTGGCGATGGAACCGATGACCGACTACGCCGGCGCCCGCATCGTGGTGAAGAACACCAATGATGCGCTGGTGGTTGCCGCCGATATCGAAAAAAGACTCACGGTCCGCGACGCCTTCGACGGTAAGGGCTTGCAGGATATTGACATCATCGGCCAGGAGTTCGCCGGTGGAAAAGAGACGATGGAGGTCAACCTCCGCAAGGACATGGATCATCCCGATCGGCTCTTGGTCGGCAGCAAGAGCGGCTATCGGGCCCTGCACATCGTCGTCGAGCACGAAGGTAGGCCGGTGGAGATTCAGATCCAGACCGAATCGATCTTCAAATGGGGTAAGATCCAGCACTCGCTGATCTACAAGAACGAGAATTTGCCGCCCGTAACCTTCAAGCAGCTTAACGATTATTGCCGCGACGTTGCGAATTACCTGACGGAGTTGGAGGCGGGGCCGGCCAAACCCGATCAGCCCCGTCCGACCCAACCGGTGCTGGCCGAGGATTTGCCGGGTTACCTGAAAAAGGAGATTGAGACCGACTTAAGTCGGATGTCGGAGCTGATCGACCATTACGTCGAGGTCGCCAACGACGAATCTCAGCACAAGACTCGAGTGATGCCGCGAAACAAGATCGAAGGCGCTCCCAAGCCGGTTTCGGACGACGACGTCACGCGCCGGATGCCCCTTCCCCCGCCAGCGTCCGGTCCCGACAAA
>JBIOXX010000271.1:0-2503 GCA_044869875.1 bacterium
TTTGTCGGCGGCTCGCTGACCGCGCCGCGACTTGGCCATGGCCAGTGCCCCCAAGCTCAAGGCCACCGCCGCGGCGGGCTTGGCTTGAGAGCTTTCACCGCCGGCGCTACAACCGGCTAGGCAAAGGGCAAGAGATGCGGCGGCAAGATTGGGACTGGACGTCGGAAATCGCCGAGGAAGGTTGGATTGCCTCGGGGAATTTTCGCGAAGAGCGAGATTCCAAGCCTCTAAACGAGTGAAGGCTCTGCCTAAGAAAAGGTGTCCCAGCCGACCGCCGACTCCTAAACTCAGCATCTCACCCAGGGTATCGGCGACTAAGGTTTCACCCGCCGGGCTCACTCTCAAACCCAGCAGAGTTTCCAAATGATGAGCCGAGAACAGGCCCGAGAACGTCGCGACCTGAGGAATGATAGCCGCCGCCTTGGTCCACGGTCTCGCGATACCCATGGCTTTTTCGCCGGCGAAACCGAAGGTCTTCAAGGCACCCAGGGTCAAAGCCGTCGACAACAAATCTTTGCCAAGCGTTCGCGGACTCCAATCCAGGTTTTCGCCGCTATATTGGCGAAGGGCGCGGCTGCTTAAAGTAAAAGCCGGCGTCTCGAACAAGAGCCCAAAACCATTGGCAAGCAATCGATTCCGTCCTTGGGTCAGGGCGAAGGCCTTGGCGAATTGGAAGGTCGCCGTCCCCACCATCATCGGCAGGATGTTTCGGAGCGCCGTCGCCTCCTTGGAAAACCGGGCGGCGAGAAATTCAAAGCGATTACCAAAGGAGCCCTGGCCCAAGATCGCTTCGAGCCGTTTTGCCGCGCCTTGCTTGGAATCGGAGCCGCTCGCCGACTGCTTCAAATCGGCGTAGACGACAGCCGCAGCCTCCACCTCGCCGGCTCGCTCGAGACGCCCGGCGAAGTTCAGCGATGATGCCTCGCGCAATTCACGATCGGGTTCGCGAGAAAGAGCGGCCCATTCTTTTTGAAACTCGGAGCTTAATCGCGTCGGCAGGGTGCCGAGGAAGGATAGTCCTGACATAAACAGACTTAGGTGGGAGCCCCTATTAATCGGCCGGAAAAACAGCGAGTTGCGACATTAATACCAGATTCATTCCATCCATGGCCTTAAGCAGGACCTAGCTCGCCACCCAATTCCGATACTACTTATGATCGGCCGACACGACGTACAAGGCGCCTCTTTCGAGCCGGTGCCGCCTGCACGTGTCTTGCAATCCGATGGCGCTCCGCAAGGTCCTCGGCCAGGTCGGATACGAGATCGAATGGCTCTAGCCCATCGATGCCGCACTCCGTCAAAAATAGACTAATTTTAGGGGGTTACCGGCTTTTTCTTCATGTGATAGGCTCGATGTATGAAGTACCGCCAAGGCTTCAATCCTCTCGGGGAGGGCCGAGTCTTGGCTCCCCCCGGCGTCCTGCCGCAAGCGGCCCAAAGGCTCGATTCGGAGCTTCCGCTCTTCCAAGACGAAGCCTGGATCGCGGTGGAAAAGCTTAATCTCGATTCGGCTTCCTTCCGCCAGCTTAAAGCCGCCAATTTCGGCGATGCTTCGGCGATCGCCCAAAACATCCGGCAGATCGTCGAAGAGCGCGGCAAGATGCAGAACCCAGTCACCGGCTCGGGCGGGATGCTCCTGGGCCGGGTTGAGGATCTGGGTCCGAAGGCGCCGCCGCGATTTAAGCCCGGCGACCGAATCGCGACCTTGGTCAGTCTCACGCTCACTCCTTTGAAGCTGGAAGAAATCGAAAAGGTCAATCCCGACTCGCCCCAACTCACCGTCCAAGGACATGCCGTCCTTTTCGCCAGCTCGCCGGCGGCGCTTTTGCCCGAAGATTTTTCCGAAGCGGCTGCCTTGGCAATCTTCGACGTTTGCGGCGCTCCGGCTTGGGCGAGGCGATTGGTTCGATCGGGCGACAAGGTTCTAATCCTGGGAGGAGGGAAGTCCGGCGCCCTCGCCGCCGCCGCGGCCTTCGGAACCGCCGCCGAAATTTGGTTCTCCGACGTTTCGGAAGCAGCTTTGGAAAAAGCGGTCGGCCTCGGTTTCGCCAAGAGCGCCTTCGCCGCCGATGCCCAATCGCCCTTGGCTTTCCGCCGGGCGCTGGAGGCCCACCGCGCCCCGGCCTTCGATCTGGTGATCAACTGCTGCAACGCCCCGGAAACCGAGACAGCGTCGATCTTAGCGGCCCGGGCCGGCGGCAAGATCCTCTTTTTCAACATGGCGACACAGTTCAGTCGGGCCGTGCTCTCGGCCGAGGGACTGGGCCGTGACGTCGAGCTGATCATGGGCAATGGCTACGCCGAAGGCCATGCCGATTTGGCCCTGAATCTTGTTCGCAGGCACGAAAGGCTGCGCAAGTTTTTCGAAGGTTGAGAATATGCGTCTACCCTATGTCGACAACAGCAACCCGCTCTACTACCAACGCTATCGTCCCTGGCGCGAGGTCAAACGCGAGGATTGGGACAATTGGAAGTGGCAGCTCCAGCACACCGTGACCAAGGT
>JBIOXX010000272.1:0-3233 GCA_044869875.1 bacterium
CATCGAGCAGAAGTGGGGGCCGCACATCGAGCAGAAATGGGCGAGCTTGGCCGATTCGTGGCTGAGGGTCGCATCATGATAGGCCCGCGCGGTGTCGGGATCGAGCGAGAGGTTGAACTGATCCTCCCAACGGAATTCGAAGCGGGCTTTGGAGAGTGCGTCGTCGCGAACTCGGGCGCCGGGATGGCCCTTGGCCAAATCGGCGGCGTGGGCCGCGATCTTGTAGGCGATGATGCCGGCCTTGACGTCGTCGCGATCGGGCAGGCCGAGGTGCTCCTTGGGCGTGACGTAACAGAGCATGGCGGTGCCGAACCAGCCGATCATCGCGGCGCCGATCGCCGAGGTGATGTGGTCGTAGCCCGGCGCGATGTCGGTGGTCAGCGGTCCCAAGGTGTAGAAGGGCGCCTCGTCGCAGAGCGCGAGTTGCTTGTCCATGTTCTCCTTGATGAGGTGCATCGGGACGTGGCCCGGCCCTTCGATCATCGTCTGGACTTCGTGCTTCCAGGCGATCTTGGTCAGCTCGCCCAGTGTTTCGAGCTCACCGAATTGGGCCTCGTCGTTGGCGTCGGCGATCGAGCCCGGCCGGAGGCCGTCGCCGAGCGAGAAGCTCACGTCGTACATTTTCATGATCTCGCAGATCTCTTCGAAGTGAGTGTAGAGAAAGTTCTCTTGGTGATGGGCCAGGCACCACTTGGCCAGGATCGAGCCGCCGCGGGAGACGATGCCGGTGACTCGCTTGGCGGTGAGCGGAATGTAGGCCAACCGAACGCCGGCGTGGATCGTAAAATAGTCGACGCCTTGCTCGGCCTGCTCGATCAAAGTTTGGCGGAAGATCTCCCAGCTCAGCTCTTCGGCCTTGCCGCCGACCTTCTCCAGCGCTTGGTAGATCGGCACGGTGCCAATGGGCACCGGGCTGTTGCGGATAATCCACTCCCGTGTCTCGTGGATGTTCTTGCCGGTGGAGAGATCCATCGCGGTGTCGGCGCCCCAGCGGATCGACCAGAGCAGCTTTTCGACTTCGTCCTGAATCGAGGATTTGACCGCCGAATTGCCGATGTTGGAATTGATCTTCACCAAAAAATTCCGGCCGATGGCCATCGGCTCGAGCTCAGGGTGATTGATGTTGGCCGGGATGATGGCCCGGCCCCGGGCGACCTCGTCGCGGACGAATTCCGGCTTGAGCCCTTCGCGGATGGCGATGAACTCCATCTCCGGCGTGACGATGCCGCGGCGGGCGTAGTGCATCTGGCTGACGTTGCGGCCGGGCTTGGCGACGGCGTCGCCGCGTTCTTGGAGCCAAGCTTCGCGGAGGCGGGGCAGGCCCTGGCTGAGGTCGATCCGGGTTTGGGGATCGAGGTAGGGGCCGGTGGTGTCGTAGACTTTCACTGCCGGATTGGGCTCGGTGAGCGCGATCTCGCGCATCGGAACCCGAAGATCGGGCCGCGAGCCGGTGTCGTAGACCTTGCGCGAATTGGGAAAAGGCCGAACGGCCTCGGCGCTCAAGGTTTGGAGCTCTTCGCGGAATTTTGGGGAGGTTGCTAGAGACATATCGATTCCTTGCATAGGTCATCCTTCGCTTCGCTCAGGATGACACGGTGGTCAAAACATCGTTCCATCCATCGGACTCGAAGCGCTGGCATAGAGCTTCTTCGGAATCCGACCGGCTTCGAAGGATAAACGCCCGGCTTCGACGCCGGCCATCATCGCCTGGGCCATCTTCACTGGATCTTTGGCGCCGGCGATGGCGCTGTTCATCAAGATCGCGGCGCAGCCCAACTCCATCGCAATAGCGGCGTCGCTGGCCGCGCCGACGCCGGCGTCGACAATTACCGGCACCTTGGCCTGCTCCAAGATGATCCGTAAATTATGCGGATTGCGAATTCCCAAACCCGAACCGATCGGCGCGGCCAAGGGCATCACCGCCGGGCAGCCGATTTCCTGAAGCCGCAGGCAGGCCACCGGATCGTCCATGACGTAGGGCAGGACGACGAAGCCTTCCTTCACCAGAACCTCGGCGGCTTTCAGTGTCGCGGCGACGTCGGGGAAGAGGGTCTTCTCGTCGCCGATCACTTCGAGCTTGATCCAGTTCGTCTCCAGGGCTTGGCGGGCGAGTCGAGCGGTCTTGATCGCGTCCTCGGCGGTGTAGCAGGCGGCGGTATTGGGGAGCAGCCTGATCTTGGAGCGGTCGATGAAATCTAGCAGGGATTCGCCCTTGGAAGCGTTCAAGTCGATGCGCCGGATCGCCACCGTGACCATCTCGGTGCCCGAGGCCTCGTGGGCCGCCCGCATGATTTCGTGAGAAGGGTATTTGCCGGTGCCGAGGATCAAGCGCGAGCCGAAAACCTTGCCGGCGATCTCAAGTTTTGGATTCATTATCCGCCTCCTACGGCTTGAAATATCTCGATTTCATCGCCTTCTTGCATGTGGACTTGGGGCAGCTCGGTCCGCAGCACGACCTCGAGGTTCTTGGCGACCGCGACCTTCTGGGGATTGACTCCGATTTGGCGAAGCAGGTCGGCGAGACTGGTCTGCTCGGATAGGGAATGGGGCTCGCCGTTGAGTCGAATTTGGATCATCACCGCTTTCCTACGCCGGTACTAACCGGATCAGGTTCGAAGGGTCCGCGCGGTTTCGCCACGCTTCTCAGCCCGAAGGCTCCCCTAGGGTTGAATCGCCTCACCTATAAAACAATGGATTATCCGTAGCAAGGGGCTTTAGCCCCGCCGCGGCATGTTGAAGGACTTGCCGGGTTGCAGGAGATGCACTTTGTCCGACAAATTTTTCTCTCGAATCAATTCGGTCATCCGCTTCTCCGCCGTATCGATGCCCTCGCCGAAGAAATCGAAAACGCCCCAATTGATCGGAATCATCTGCTTGGCTTTGAGATCGCGGAAGGCGTCCAGCGCCTCGTCGGGGCTCAGCTTGGAGTGGCGGGTTAACCAGCGCGGTTGCGAGCCGCCGATGGGGAGGAGGGCTAAGTCGAGCGAAAACTTCTCGCCGGTCCGCCGAAAATGTTCGCCGTAGCCGCTGTCGCCGCAGAAATAAACCGATCTCTTCGGGGCTTTCAGCACAAAAGCTGCCGCCGCCCGCCAGCGCCAGGGCATCCAGCGGCAACCGTGATGCTTCACCGGCTGGGCATGGATCTCGACGTCGCGGTGAAGGTGCTTGCCGCCCTCCGGAATTTCAACCACCGGATTGGGCAAGAACCGGGTGATGAAGCCGCCGAGTCCCTC
>JBIOXX010000273.1:0-3338 GCA_044869875.1 bacterium
CGGGCTTGGCTTGGGTGACCGCCGGAGGAGGCTCGGGAGGAATCACCTCTTCGACATGGGAAACCTGAGGAACCACATCGGAGAGTTGTCCGCGGTCTTCGGCCATCAAGTTCCATTGGAGCTCGACGTGGCCGAAGCGCAGCTTGTCGCCGTCTTTCAGCGGATGGATCTTCCCGGTCTTGAGCTCGCGTCCGTTGACAAAGATGCCGTTTTGGGCCTGACCCTCTTGCAAAAGCCATTGCTTGTTCTGGTAACGAATCGTGAAGTGCCGAGCCGAAACCGACTGCTCCTCGAGCTGGATTGCGCCGGCCCTGCGACCGCCGACGAAATCACGACCCTCTTCAGGCACCAAGGTCCAAGCTCGAATGCCGGTCGCCAAGCTCTCGTGGCTCGACCAACCGCGCGCCGCTCGCCTGGCGTGAACTTCCTTGCTCTCGTTCAGGTTCTTGATGTCGGCGGCATAGCCGATCGGACCCGCGTCGGTGCCGGGCGTCAAATCGGTCATTTTGACCGAATCGATGTTGAAGAAACGCATCACCTGCTGATTAAACTTTTTTACCTGGAGCTTCTCCGGAGTGTAAGTCGCCTTGAGAGCCGGAATCGTTTTGTAAAGGCCGGCAAACCATTCGGCAGCCTGGGGGGCCCCGGCGGCGCCGAAAACGCGCTCCAGATCGCCCTGGCACTTAATGAGAACTTCGGCCACCTCCTGTTGCGAAGGAGTTTGGTAAGGCTGGCCCGAGGCCACGATCTTCTCGGAGATTTCGCGGTGGAAATAGACCTGATTGAACAAAGTCGGCGAGGCCATGGTGTCGGGATTGAACAATTGGCTGACGCCGGGCACGGCTTTATGCAGGTTGGCAAAGGTTTGAGCGGCTTTGTGGCTTTCCGAGCCGAACAAGCGATCTAAGTTGACCTGGTAAGTGGTCTGGACCTGGGCAATCTCCTCAGGGCCGGCCTTGGGAAAAACTTTGCGCAATTCCTTAATACTCTGCAAAATTTCCTGAGCGGCCTTAGCTTTGGTGTGGTCGACCTTCTTAATGTCTTCAAGAAATTTCTCGGCGACTTCAAATATCTTCATTTGGCCGAGCCGGTCAGCGGACTGCAGGATCAGCGGGTTAATCTGATTTTCCAACTCCGGATAACGGAGATAGAGTTCGACGAATTGGCGGGCGGCTTCATTGGCCGGCGCCGCGAGCTTCACCGACCCGCCTTCAACGACGGTGCCATAGACCTCGACTAGGGCAGCGACATATTTGCCAGAAAATTCAGTTTGAATCGCGGCTTTGCTGCGCGCCGACGGAACCGGCGAGGGAATCTTGGGATTGGTGGCATCGCCGGTCATGGCCGCTCGTTGCCGGGTCTCGGCCAAGCTGAGGACCGGCCATAGATTTTCGTAACCTTCGGGGATGATCGATTCGGCATTGGGGGTGACCAGGCCCTGCTCCAAGTCGATAGCAAAAATATTGTCGGGTCGGTCGCGGAAATCGATTTGCCGCCGCTCGCCGAAGAAAGTTTTTTCGATCGACGGATTTTTCATCTGCTGAAGTGCCAAGTCGTGCCAAGCCTCGGCGCGCTCGACTTGCCCGGCCGAAGCCTTGAGGCCCCAGCGCACGACGTCGAAAGTGTCTTGACTGGCTTCGGGCCAGTTGCGAGGCAATTGGCGGAGCTTCGATGAAGTCGCCTCGACCAGATCCGGGCCGACCATTACCCCCCAAAAGCCGTCGCTGCCCAAAAGGAAACGGTCGCCTTGCCGAATGCCGCGGGCAGCGTACAAGCGGGGCCCATTGGCGATGTCTGCCGATTCGATCCCAATACCGCGAACGATGACATTGTATTTTCGGGCGGCCAGGTTGGCCGGGATATCGAAGATCGCATCGGTCTCGGTGAGGCCTAAAACCTCGAATTCACCGTCGGCATTGGGTCGGGCCCAGAGGATGTTAGAGTCGCCTTTGGTGGCCATAGTCGCTTCGTTGCCGACCACCACGATCACCGAGCCGGTGCCGGTCGGGTCCGCGTGTTTGCCATCCCCGTTATCTTGCGAGATATGCTGTTCTTTCTGCTTCCATAAGGCCTGCTCGCCCTGCTCGAAAAGCTCCCCGGCGGTGGGGATACGGCCCTCCTGGGCGGCTTCCACCACCCGGGCATGAACGCCCTGCAAGAAGGCACTGGAGGCGAGGTCGCCGCTCTTATGCCCGCCGGCGCCGTCGGAGCCGGTCAGGATTTTGACTTCGCGGCCGTCAGGGAGGCTGAAGCGGGAAAAGTAGGCGCCGTCTTCCTGGTATTTGCGGCCGGCCATGGTGGTTCGAGCCGAGACATTGGACCCGTCGAGGAATTCCAAAACCATGTCGCCTTGCTCGCCGCCGGCGACGATCTTAGCCTCACCGACCGGCATCCCATCGGCTCGGCGAAGCACCACCGAATCCTTGACCGCGATCGAGACCTTTTTCTGACGAGGGTCCACTTGGTGGAAAAAGCCCTCGCCAGCCCCGGCCGAGCGGAGATTGTAGGCCGTGAGCGAAACCTCGGGATCGAGGCCGGGGGCCTGGGCGATTTCCCGTTCGAGCTCGTCGACCCGCCGTTGGGCCGCGGTGAGCTCATGGCTCATACTCCGGATTTTGGCGTTGAGCTTCTTTTCGCTTTCCTCGAGCAGTAAGACCGTGTGCTCGGCGTCTTTGGCTTGTCGCAAATCTTCTCTAAGAACTTCCACTGCCTCGTTCAGCCGCTCGATCTCGCCTCTTTGGTCGATCGACTCTTTTCCGGCGCTTTGGCCGGTGTTCCAAACCTGTGTGACTTCGCCCCTGAGACGCTCGATCTCGGCTTCATGCTCGGCGATCTTGACCTCGAGCTTGCCGATTTTAGTCTTGGCGGTCCCCAATTCGCCATCGAGCTTCTTGCGCTCGGCAATCTTCGCCAAGGCTTGGCTCTCAAGGTCGGAGATGCTTTGCTGGAGCTGGCCGACCTTGGCTTCGAGCTCCGATTTTTCGCGGGTCAAATCGGCGACCTTCTGATGGGCCGCGGTTTCGGCATCCTTGGCGGCGCTGAGGTTCTTGGCCATTTGCACGATCTGCCGATCCTGGTCGGCCACCGTGTTCTCGGCTTCGGTAGCCCGGCTCTCGGCTTGAGTGGCTCGGGTCTCGGCGGCCGTGGCCCGAGCTTCGGCCTCTTGGGCTTTTCGCTCGAAATCGCGAGCCTTGCCTTCGAGCTCGGCGATCTTGGCCTTGGTCGCGGTTTCGTATGCCGTCGCCGCTTTACCCATGGCGATGATCTCGCCTTCCTTGGCCCGGACGTCGCCTTCCAAGCCGGCGATTCGCAGATCACGTTGCCGGAGCACGCCTTGA
>JBIOXX010000274.1:0-2355 GCA_044869875.1 bacterium
GCGAAGGATCTGTGACTGCCTTGGTGGGTATGAGATCCCTTGTGCCCGTAGTTTGGGTATTCGCTGGCGCTCAGGATGACGGAGCGCCGTGCAACAAACGAAACATCTCTCTCAGTGTCGCCGGCAATTCCGGCGCCGCCCGCATCGTTTCGATGTCCAAGGGGTAGATCCGGCCGTTCTTCACCGCCGGGATCGAGGGAAAGCTTTGCCAAAACTCTTGATGGCCATGGCTGGCCGCGGCCGAGCCTTCGCTGCCCATCGCGAAGTCGAAGACCGCTTCCGGCGCCGCCCGGATCAAGAGCTCGGTCGTGTAATAGGGATATTTCAGCCGGCTCTCGCGGGCCACGTTGAGGGCCCCGATGTATTCGCCGGCTTGGTCGAAGAAATTATTCCCGCCGGCCACCACTAAGGGTCGATAGCCGACGACGTAGAGGACCTTGGTCTTGGGCACATTCGCGGCTGCGGCCTTGAGCGCTTCGAGCTCGCCCCGCATCTTGGCCGCGATTTCCTGGCCCTTGGCCTTCTTGCCGAGCAAAGCCCCGAGGGCTTCGATCGAAAGCAGAGTTTGTTCGACCGTCGCGAAGCCCAAGTCATTCGCCGAATAGCCCAAGGACTTCAGCGCCGCGACTTGGCTCGGTGAGCTGTTGGCGGCGCTGCCCAAAGTTAGGACCGGGATTCCCCGGGCCAACAGGAATTGGACTTCTTTCTGGGAGCCGTTCTCCACCGTGCCCACGACCAAGTCCGGCTTCAAGCGTAGGATCTCCTCGGGAAAAGCTTGGATGTAGTCGGCCACCTTGGGCAGGGCCACAGCTGCTTCCGGCCGCTTGCACCAGGTCGTCACGCCGACGACTTCGGGCCCGGCACCGAGGGCGAAGATAATTTCGGTCAAATTCGGCTTGAGCGAGACGATCCGGGAATAAGCGAAAGCCGGCGCTGAAAGAAGGAATAGAGCAAGAACGAGGAGGAAGCGCAGCCGCAGCTTTCTGCTAGGCAAGATTCGGCTCCGGCGGAGCGCCCATCTCGTCGAGCCACTTCTCGAAGATCTTGTCCTGGGTTTCGAGGAAGAAGAGCATGCCCTGGATCTCGGGCTTGCTGTCGCCGCTAATATCGCGGCTCAGGACCTGGGTGCGCTCGCGGAGATAGCGAATCTCGGCGATGCAGTCGTCTTGGGAGAGGTCGCGGGTGAAGAGGCGGTCGCGGTCGAGATAAACTTGGACGAAGCGTTCGTAGATCCCCAGGGTTTCGTCGAGCTGCTTGTGCTCGATGTTGCTGGCCCGGAGCAGGGCCTTGGCCTGCTTGAAGTGGTTCTCGGCCTCGGCGTAATCGGCCCGGCTCAGCGCCATCTTGCCGCGGATGAAGTGGGGCTCGGGCGCGTCGGGATGCTTCTCGACGATGCGGTTGAGCAGGCGCTGGGCTTGATCGGCTTGGCCGTACTGGCTCAAGGCCCGGGCCTTCATCATCAGGATTTCGCTGGAGCCGCTCAAGCGGAAGGCCAGATCGTAGAAGCGAATCGCGCCGGCGACCTGCTGCAATTGCTCGAGCTTATGGCCGATGCTCTTGAGATATTCGGCGACCCGAAGCTCGCGGTCTTCGACTCGCAATTCCTTGACGGTGTGATCTTCAAAAGTGTCGAGGGGAGAAGAGAAGGAAATGCCTTCGAGATTGGCGGGCAGGGCCGACTTCAAGCTCGCGATGTCTTCCTCGGCGATGCGCGGCGTGTTCAGCTCGACGCATTTGCCGCGGGACCGATTGTAGATAAAGATGGATGCCATCTGCCCTTCGCCCAAAAACCAAAGCTTTTAGCAACCAACCAACGATATCTGATGTACAGATACCGCCCCGCGTCAGGCGATAAACCCTTCCACCGGACCTTGTCAATCAAAGTGAATGCTCGGTTACTTAATATTGGCGCGGTTTTCTAAAAGATGTTTTGTACAGAAACCGCCCAGGCGCCCTCCATCTATATTATCGGGCAATCCGGCCCTTCGGTGTGGACGCCCTGCGTCATGGGTTGAGTCTTAGCACTTCGGGGCCGAAGCCGACGAAATATTCCGCCCCCACTCTCAATCCGTCGCTCAGCCCGTTGAAGTCGTTGGTCTGGCTGTCGATGCCGAGGCTCGTGCCGACAATCGTCCCCTGGCTTAAGTCGACGGTGTAGACCCGGCCGTCGTTGAAGTTCGAAACGACCGCAAAGTTCCCATCGTCGCTGATCTGCAGATTCGAGAAGAAGATCCGGCTGCCGGAGATGCCGGCGGCTCGCAGATCGATCTCCCGTACCTGAGAGCTCGGCCAATCGACGACGATGAGCCGGCCGCTGTTGTCGGCGGTCGGCAAGACCGCCCGGGTTCCGTCGGC
>JBIOXX010000275.1:0-3330 GCA_044869875.1 bacterium
TCAGCGGCGGCCGTGAGGGCGGCTTGGCTTCGGTGCTGGCCGGCGCTTCGGCCGAACGCCATCTCCCGCCTTCGCCGAGAAAGTCGTGGCTGCCATTATTTTCGGTCTCGACTCGAAAGGATCGGCCGAGGACCGAATAACGGTTCAAGGCCTGGAGCGTAAAAGCGGCCAAACCCTCGGGCGGAAGCTCGCCTTGCAAGCGGAGGACGGTTTCGGCTTCGGGCAGGCGGTGGGACTTCCGTCCCAAGGCATAGATCTGGCGATAAAGCTCGGTCACCGATCCGACGTCGATCCGCGGCATAACGGCGCGTCCGATGGCGGCTTTCCATTCCAGGAGCATGTTGTATTGGGGAAGCCATTTCAGCTCTTCGCCGAGGCGGAGGGCGCTGTAGGTCATCTGCGATTCGGGCACCATGACGTCGAAAGAAGCGCTTTCCGGAAATCGCTGGCCCCATCCCTCCATGATCCTCTGCAGATCGGAAACCTCCAGCCCATGACCTTCGACAATTAGAGTTGGCGTCCTTTCGCCTGGCGCCTTGGCCTCGGTCAGGCGCAGGAGCAGCTGCGGAATCTCCTCGGTCCGGCCGGTCAACAAGGGCAAGGGCCGGGCCGGCTTGATCGGCGCGGCCGGGCGGGCGGCGGCCAGCGGCTCGCTCCGCGTCGCCGGCTCGAGGACCGGAGCGGTGGCGGCAAAGACCGTTTTGGCCAAGGGATCGGCCGGGCGCGGCGGCGACAATGGCGGTTCCGAACCGGACTCGCCGGAAAGTCGCTCGAAGCCTTGAGCGTTGCGCTGCAAAATGATCCTTTGAGCGCGGATCTCGCCCTTGGCGAGGACGTTGAAAATAACCTGACGTCGGGCTCGGGGCTCGATTTCCAATCCTTGGCCGAGCATCCGGTTCAGTTGCTCCAAGAAATTGGGGATGTAGGGTTCGATGTTAAAAATCGATTCGACGGTGAATTCGACATTGACCTCGCGAATCCTTCTTTCGAATCCCAATTCCGAGTCCCGGATCCGCCGCCCAAATTCCATCGGGTGCTGGATGTAGTAAGGCGACTGGTTGATGCCCGAAAGGGTGATGAAGGGAAGCGTGTCGTTGCTCTTGTCGCGCTGTGGCCGCCGCGGACCATTGCCATTGCCGTTTCCATCGCCCTGCTCGCCGCTCATATGCATTCGGTCGGGGAGGACGTCTTCGGCTCGGGTCATCGATCGAGGCGCGGCTCCGGCCCGGCTCCATGCCGCTTGGAGGCCGAGCTGGGGGAAGCGCGGCAAGCGCCACGAAGGCCGGCTTAAGGCCTCGCTCTGCTGTTCGATCCGCTGTTCCCAACGGCCCATTCCTTCGCCGAGCATGTGGCGGTTCAGTCTCCCCGCAACGTTGAACTGGACCAAGGTCGAGAGCCCGTCGATCATCGTGTTGCCGGCGCTGGTCCTTTCCCTCAATCCCGCTCTCACCTCCAGCTCATGGCTGAGCAAGATCCCGCCGTACATCCCGGTTTGTTGGATCAAGGGCCGCAAGAAATTCGTCCGGCTGGCCAAAGCGCCGGTGGCCAGCCCGCCGGCCCGCAAGGCACCCAACATCAAGAAGCTCGAAGCCAGCTCGCTGCCTAAGGCCCGCGAGCTCCAATCCAGTTCCCGGCCCAGAGCCATGTTCCCCAAGCGCCCGGCCAGCGGAAAGACCGCCGCCTCGACCCCGAAGCCGGTCAAGCCGGCCACCGCCCTCGCGCCCAAGCCTCGGGTGAATAGTCCAGCGCTGGGGTTGCTGACCAAGCGCGACAAGGTCAAGAAGCGGCTGGCGCGAAAGGCCAGGCCGGCCGCGGTCATCGCCAAGAGGGTCGTGGGTTCGGTGGCTTCTTCGGTGAAGCGGCTTAAAAGGATTTCGGCCCGATCGCCGATCGCGCCTTGGCCACGGTAGGCATCGAGCCGTCTTTGGGCTCGCTCCCGAAGAGCGTTGGGAATCTCGTCCGAGCTCGCCAACTCTTGGTAGATCTCGATCGCCAGCTCGCGGCGATGGGCCCGTTCCTGCCGGCCGGCCAAGGACAGCAGCCCTTCGCCGCGCAATTCCGGGTCGCGCTCGCGCGTCAAGGCTTGAAACTCCGCGCGTGGCGCAGATGTCAACGTAAGGCCCATATCAATTTCCTCCGGGAATCCACTCTGCAATTCGCCCGGTAGCTAAAAAAGTTGTGAAAAAGCAATTCCCCAAAAATTTCCCACACCTTTTTCATCGCTCCAACGATTAAACCTGTGTCCAAAACAATAGGATCCCTTTGGGGAGCAATTCCCGGCCCCAAAATGCCTTATTGTGAAGTCATTGAAATGTGGTTGTTTTTAGGTTGTACGACATTCCGTCCACAAACTCTTTGACTTCACGGGGATCCTGCCCTTTATATGAAGCTATTCCGGGAGGATGGTCACCATGTTCGAAATTCACGACGAGCGTTTGGGACGCCTAAAGATTTTCAATGTGACCGAGGCACGAGCCAATTTCGCCGAGGTCCTAAAAGAAGACGAAGCTAAAGTTGTCGTCACCCGTCACGGGCGACCCACTAAAATCATGATCCGCTATGACGAGTACTTGGCGTTGATGGCGGCGGCTCAGCATCTCAACGCTGCGTTGCCCGATGAAAAACCGGCCGCTTCGACGGCCTCGGTGATCATCGGATCGGCGGAGGAAAAAGAAGTCCGTCCCGCGGGCAGCCAACTTCCTCCGAAGTGGGTCCAGCGCGAAGCCGACCAATTGGTCAGCTCTCTCAAGGGCCTGTTCAATAAATAATCAAAGATAGTTTTCCCACGGCTGTCATCCTGAGCGCAGCGAATGACGAAAGTCTACGGGTTCGCCCGCGGCATCGGCGCCGTCTTCATCAACGGCGCATTAGCGCTTGGCGCTTGGGGCAAGGGTGCTCCCGGCATCGGCACCGCTTTGTCCGCCGGCCGACTTGCGCCAGACGCCAAGCGCTAATGCGCCGTTGATGAAGACGGCGCCGATGCCTCGCTAATTTTTTCTCTTATTTATTGAACAGGCCCTTGAGAGAGCTGACCAGTTGGTCGGCTTCGCGCTGGACCCACTTCGGAGGAAGTTGGCTGCCCGCGGGACGGACTTCCTTTTCCTCCGCCGATCCGATGATCACCGAGGCCGTCGAAGCGGCCGGCTTTTCGTCGGGCAGCGCAGCGTTGAGATGCTGAGCCGCCGCCATCAACGCCAAGTACTCGTCGTAGCGGATCATGATTTTAGTGGGTCGCCCGTGACGGGTGACGACAACTTTAGCTTCGTCTTCTTTTAGGACCTCGGCGAAATTGGCTCGTGCCTCGGTCACATTGAAAATCTTTAGGCGTCC
>JBIOXX010000276.1:0-2876 GCA_044869875.1 bacterium
CGACACCGAGCTGGAGGTAGCTGAAGTCTTCCGCGGCGGTCATGGCATCGTCGGTCTTCACAATACCTGGACGCCGGACTGGTACCGCGATCTATCCGAGGAAGAGGTGCTGAAGCATGAAAGCCTGCTTTCGAGGACCCTCCGGCGCTTGCTGACCGAGACCTAAAATTAGCTCGGCGAGAATTTTTTTCTAGCTAAAGCCCTACTTTCAATTTTCCTCTTAAGCTCCCAATAAATAGAAAGCGAAAAATTCCGGAACACGATTTTCGCCGCGCCAGATGCCTCGAACGAGGCCCTAGCAGCCATTTTTTTGTTGGGTTTCCTGATAAAAGAAGTATAGGGTCTCGATAAATCGAGGATTTCTTCCATCCTCGAAACTCTTCCGGGTCCACGGAAACCGCCATCCACGGTTTCCCATATCCAATTTAATTCCAATCATGAATCGTCGGCTGCTTTGCGCCGTCGATACGCCGACCTTGAGAGGAGTGAGCCCATGTTCGAATTCGAAGAGAACCTCGCCCAGAACGCCAAGATCAAAGTCATCGGAGTCGGAGGCGGAGGCGGCAACGCGGTCAACACCATGATCCGGGCCAAGCTCGACGGAGTCGACTTCGTCGCGGCCAATACCGACATCCAGGCCCTCAAATTCTCCGAGGCCCAAATCAAGATTCAGATCGGGACCAAGGCCACCAAGGGCCTGGGCGCCGGTGCCAACCCCGAGGTCGGCCGCAACGCCGCGATGGAAGACCAAAACACCATCGCCGAGGTCCTGGGCGGCTCCGACATGGTCTTCATCACCTGCGGAATGGGCGGCGGCACCGGAACCGGGGCCGCGCCGGTCATCGCCAAGATAGCCAAAGATTTGGGCGCCCTCACCGTTGGGGTTGTGACCCGGCCCTTCTCCTTCGAGGGCAAGAAGCGCTCGAAGCATGCCGACCTTGGCATCGAGTCCCTCCGCGAGAGCGTCGACACCCTGATCGTCATCCCCAACGAGCGTTTGCTGACCGTTGCCGGCAAAGACACGGCGATGATCGATACTTTCAAGATGGCCGACGAGGTCCTGCTTCAGGCCGTCAAGGGCATCAGCGACCTGATCACCATCCCGGGCCTGATCAACCTCGATTTCGCCGACGTCCGCACCATCATGGGTGAGATGGGCATGGCGCTGATGGGAACCGGCACCGGCCAAGGCGAGAGTCGGGCCATGGAAGCCGCCCAAAAGGCGATCAGCTCGCCGCTGCTCGAGAACGTCTCGATCAACGGCGCCACCGGCATCATCATCAATATCACCGGACCGGCCAATATGACCCTCTTCGAGGTCAACGAGGCCAGCAAGATGGTCCAACAGGAAGCCCACGAAGAAGCCAACATCATCTTCGGCGCGGTCATCGACGAGAAGATGAAGGACGCGATGCGAGTCACGGTCATCGCCACCGGTTTCAACAAGGAAGTGAAGAAATCGACATACGCTCCGGCCACGATGTTGCCGAAATACAAGACCACGGTCCATGCCGGAGCTCCGGCGGCCAACAGCCTGCCGCCGGCGTCCTCGCCGGTGGTCATTCGCTCCAACGCCCCGGCCCACGAGGCCGCGCCGGCGGCCGCCTCGACCTATGAACGTCATGAAGCCCCCCAACCCGACATCCGCGCCAAGTTCTTCGCCCGCGAGGCTCCGGCTTTGGACGACGACGAACGGCAATTCGATTTGCTCAAGCCCCGCGGCGGCGGCGAGGTCAGCGAGCTCAAGAAGCTGGTCGCCGAGATCGGCGTCGTCGACATGAGCCAGGATGAGTACGACATTCCGACTTTTTTGAGAAAGCAGGCGGATTAGCTGGCCTTCTCTGATTTATGCCGAAGAAAAGCCCTGAAAAAGACGACGCCCCCGAGTCTCGTGGCTACCTTCACGAGGTCATGGGCATCATCTCGCTGACCTTCGGGATCTTCGTCATCCTCTGTCTCTATTCCTACTCGCCGCGCGATCCCTCGCTCAATTCGGCGGCCGGCGGCCGCGACATTCAAAATTACGGTGGCTTGGTCGGTTCCTACCTCGCCGATTTGCTGATTTCCGGATTCGGGCTCGGCAGCTTCCTCATCGCTTCCTTTCTGCTCTTGGCGGCCTATCTCTGCTTCACCAAGAAGCGGGAGAGGATCCGGGTTCCCGAAGCCCTGCTCCTGGCTCTGTCCCTGATCATGGCCTCGGTCCTGTTCCAGCTGAAGTGGAACACCGTCTCGCTCTTCGGCCAGACCACCTTGGCCGGCGGACTGGTCGGGGCGGTGATCGGCGAGCAGCTCCGCCGCTATTTGAGCGACGCCGGCTCCTACCTCTTGGTCATTTCGGTCGGGCTCTTGGCCCTGATCTGGGGAACCAAGATTTCGCTGGTCGAGCTGGGCAGGCTGGTGAAGAACTTTTTCGTCGGCATCTTCGCCAAGCTCGGTTCGATCGTGACGATCTACCGCGCCCGCACCCAGAAGCTCTTCGAGAAGCGCCGCTTGGAGCGGGAAAGGGTCGAAAAGGAAGCCCAAGCTCAGGCTCGGATGGCGATGCCGGCCGCCAAGCCCAAGATCAACCTGCCGCGCCGTGAGGCCGAAGCTAAGTCGGCCGCAGCGCTTCCGGCGGCCGCCAAGAATCCGGAAGCTCCAGCTCCGATGCCGGCTTCGGCTGCCGCGCCGGGCGGCCCCGGCGAACCCAAGATCTTCCAGCGGACCGCCATCAAGAACGAAGTGAAGAAGGAAGACCAGCTTCCGATTCAAAAACTCTCCAGCGATTTCGCGCTGCCGCCGATCGGCTTGCTCGACCCGGTTCCGCCGGTGACGGCTGAACAGACGGTCGACGAGGAAAGCTTGAAGGCCTCTTCGATGCTGCTCGAGAGCAAGCT
>JBIOXX010000277.1:0-2351 GCA_044869875.1 bacterium
CCGCCATCAATGACGTTTCCAATATCCGTTTTCTGCAAGGGGATCTGCTGGCCAACTTGCCGGCGGAGATGAAGGCCGATTTGATCCTCGCTTGCCTCCCGCAAGTGCGAAAAAATGGAGCCATTAACGGCCTGCGCGAGATCGCCGACTATTATGACCGAGGTGGAAGCGATTATTTCAATCGCTATGGCTTGGGCCTGATCGAGACCGCCTTGGGCCAAGCCCGCGGCCGCCTTCAACCCAATGGCCGAGTCCTTTTCAACTTAGGCGGTCGGCCCGGCCGGGCTGTTTTGGAAGACCTTTTGACCAGCCAAGGCTTTCAACCTCGTCTCCGCTTCTCGCGGATGATTCGCCAAGATGCCGGCACCGACATCTCGGGCCTGGCCAGTCAGGAGGCGAGCTCGGGCCTTCGTTTCGAATTCTTCCGCCCCGACAATGCCATGGAGCCGATCTCGGCAACCGAGGCCATGAGCACTCAAAATCCTCATCACATGCTTTATCTGATGGAAGGACGACCCTATTCCGATCTGGTCCGTCAGGGCTTGGAATTGCGTTTGAACGAGGGCGGGAGGCTGGGCTACACCCGCGACGCCGGCGTCGAAAACGTCGCCTTGCGCGAAGGCTTGGCCCGGGAATTGACTCGCGATTTCGGTTTCCGGATTACGCCCGAGGTTCTGCACCTCGGTCCCGAGGCCGATACCGTCCTTCAGGGATTGCTTCGGGTTCTGCCGACCGAGAACCGGCCGGTGCTTTTCGCCGGTTTGGGCGCCGATACTCTGCCGCCTCCGCTCGAGCCCTATGCGCCGCTTCGAGTCGCGCCGCGTTTCACCGACATTGAAGCCGCGCTGAATGCCTCCAATCCTTCGGTCTTGGTCCTTCAATTGCCGCGCGATGCCTGGTCCGACCCCACCGGTCTCGGGCAGCTGCTTCGGAGCGCCGCCGAGCGGCGAGTCCACACCATCGTTTTGGAAGATCAGCCGATGCGCTTGGCCAATGCCCCGCATCCGCTGCTCGAAACGATGTCGGCCTCGGTGCCGGTGGCCGAATACACCCATATCCTCCATTCGCTGGACCGCCGCTATGCCACTCCGGCCATGCCGCTGGCCGCCTTGGTCAGCGCCAACGGACTGCTTCATCTCCACTTGAATCGCTACGCCGACTTGACCCATTCTCGGGCCTCGAGCTTGACCCAGGACGCCTATGCCCGGTTCTTCCATCGAATCGGAGAGGACGATCCCTTGCCCCGGAACCTTCCCGGCCTCTTGGACACGATGTTCAGCAATTTTACGCCCTCGGCCGGCGTCGCCCGAGCTCTGGACTCGAAGCCGGCCTTCGAATCCTCGCCGCGCGGCGAACATCCCGATCCGATCAACATGAGTTTCGGCGAGTCGGAATGGTCGCCGTCGATTCGTTTCGGCGGCGGTCTTTGGGATGCGGCTCAAGCGCCGCACCCGGCATTGGAAGCCAATGCCCGCCGCGCGGTGGTCGAATATCTCCGGCAAAGCCGGGGGGTTGCATTTCAGCCCGAGCAGATCCTGCTCGGCGCCGGGGTTCAGCCCTTGCTGATCAGCGCGCTTCGGGGGCTTCGCGATATCGGCGGAGCCTTGCAGGTCGCCGTGCCCCGGCCGAGCTATGGCCTATTCTTTCCGACGGTCGAATTGAGCGGAGCGAAGTTGGTCGAATATTCGACTCGCTCCGAAGGGCGCTTTCTGACCGAGAATGGATTTCCCGGTCAAGATCTCCTCAATGGTGGCAATCGGCTTTCGGCGATATTGATCAACGAGCCGACCAATCCGGCCGGACAATTTCACAGTCCCGAAAGCCTGCAATCGATCGCCCGGCAGATTCAGGCGGCCAAGGGCTATCTGCTTTTCGACGACGTCTTTGGAATGCTGGATTTCGGCCGGAGCCGCCAGCGCCGGACGCCTTCGCTGCAAATCCTCCAGCAAGCACTGGGCCCGCGCTTGATTGCCTTCGGCGGAGTGTCCAAAGAATTCGCCGCCGGCGGCCTCCGTTTCGGCTTCGCGGTGGTCGGCGATCCGAACTTGGCTCGGGCGATGCGAGCCCAGGCCACGCCGTCGCCCGATCCGCTGGCTTTGGTCGTCG
The DNA here is from genome assembly GCA_044869875.1 of bacterium. GTDB lineage: Bacteria > UBA10199 > UBA10199 > DSSB01 > DSSB01 > DATEDP01. The sequence continues at coordinate 2,107 of JBIOXX010000277.1, forward strand.
CGCCGCAGCTGATGGATCATTGGCAGCCGCTGCTGCAAGAGCATCGCCACTACCTTAACTCCCGGGCCTTCCGCTTGGAGGAAGTCTTCCGCGAGCGCCAGCTTCCGGTCTTGGAAGTTCAGGGAGGTTATTCTTTATTGGCCAATCTCGAAGTTCTTTATGGTCGCCGTATCAGGCTCCGTAACGGTGGCGAAGCGGTGGTCGGACCAAATAACCTTCACGGTTTGCTCTATAGCGAGGCCGGT
>JBIOXX010000278.1:0-5665 GCA_044869875.1 bacterium
AACCCGGCCGAATCACGGCGGTCAGCTACAACATCGGTTACGGCTCGGGCTTGAAGAACAACAAGGAGCCGGCGACCGAGGCTGAGGTTAAGGCCAACCTCGAAAAGATGGCAGCCGACCTGCAAAAACTGAAGCCGGATCTGCTTTTTCTCCAGGAGGTCGACTTCCATTCCCGGCGCAGCTTCAAGATCGATCAAATGAAGTTCTTGGCCGAGAAGCTCGGCCTGAGCCACGCCGCCTACGTCCTGACTTGGAATAAGAATTACGTCGCCTGGCCTTATTGGCCGCCGGCCCGCCACTTCGGCCGGGTGGTGTCGGGTCAAGCGGTGCTGAGCCGTTTCCCCATCCAGTCTCAGCAGTTGATCGAATTTCCGAAACCGCCGAACAATGCCTTCTGGTATAACTGGTTCTACCTCGACCGCATCGTCCAGCACCTGATCTTGGACCTCGGCGGCGAGCAGGCCTCGGTCTATAACATCCATCTCGAGGCCTTTGCCGCCGCGACCCGGGAAGAGCAGATCACTCAATTGGGCCGACTCATCAAGGCCGACCCCTTTGCCGCCAAGATCGCCGCCGGCGACTTCAATCTCGGCGATCCGATCCTCCCCGACCGGGAGGATGGCGACCGCGACTCCAAGGGATTGCTTAAGATTTTCGCGGCCAACACCGGCCTCCAGGCTTTCCAGGCCGAAATACCCTTCTACAGCATGCCAAGCAACGAGCCCTACAAGCTCATCGACCACATCTTCTACTCCCCCCGTTTCCGCCTCGAAAAGGCCGGAAATATCGCCGATTCGATGGCCAGCGACCACCTGGCGGTATGGGCAATCCTGGGATTTTAGGGATTGCCCTGGCCCTGCCCTTGAGTTAGGCAGGGCCCAGGTTTCCTTATGAAACGCCAGGTCTTACGCGAACAATTGAAAAGGGATTCCTTCGATCTGCTGATCGTCGGCGGCGGTGCCACCGGCGCCGGAATCGCTCTCGATGCCGCGACGCGGGGACTCAAGGTTGCGCTGGTCGAGCGCGACGACTTCGCTTCCGGAACCTCCAGCCGCAGCACCAAGCTGATCCACGGCGGAGTCCGCTATCTCGAACAAGCGGTGAAGAAGCTCGACCGCGGCCAATGGAACCTGGTCCGCGACGCTCTCCATGAACGGGCGACGGTTCTCAAGCTGGCGCCGCATCTGGCCCATCCGCTTCCGCTGGTCACGCCGCTCTACAATTGGTTCGGAATTCCTTATTACCGGGCCGGTCTCAAGATGTACGACTGGCTGGCCGGCAAATCCAATTTGAAGCCCAGCCGCTACTTAAGCGCCAAGGAAGCCAAGCGCAATTTCCCGATGCTCAAGGGCAAGGGCCTGCGCGGCGGCGTGCTCTACTACGACGGCCAATTCGACGACGCCCGGATGAACGTGACCATCGCGATGACCGCCATCGACCAAGGCGCCACCGTGCTCAACCACGTCGAAGTGATCTCGCTGTTGAAAGAGGGCCAAAAGCTGAACGGCGCCCAGGTTCGCGACCGGCTGAGCGGCGAAGAATTCGCGATCAAGGCCCGGGTGATCGTCAATGCCGCCGGTCCCTTTTGCGATGTGATCCGACGGATGGACGATCCACAGGCCGAGGCCATGCTGACCGCTTCTTCGGGCATTCACATCGTCCTCGACAAACGCTTCTCGCCGCCGGGGACCGGCCTTTTGATCCCCAAGACCGAGGACGGACGAGTCCTTTTCCTTTTGCCCTGGCTCGGCCACACCTTGGTCGGGACCACCGACAATCCGGCCAAGATCGAAACCAATCCCAAACCCTCGGAAGAGGACATCCAATACATCCTCCGCCACATCGAAATGTATTTCGACATTCCGGTGAGCCGCTCCGACGTGCTCTCGGCCTGGTCGGGCCTCAGGCCCCTGGTCTCCAACCCCAAGGCCGCCGACACCGCCAAGCTCTCGCGAGATCACGTGATTCAAGTCAGCGATTCGGGTTTGCTCACCATCACCGGCGGGAAATGGACGACCTACCGCAAGATGGCTCTCGACGCCGTCGATCATGCGGTCAAGGTCGGCCAGCTCAAGCCGCTCGGTCCGTCGCGCACCGAGGTGGTGCCGCTCAACGGCGCCGAAGGCTACGCTAAAGATTTGCCGGAACGCTTGGTCGGCCGCTTCGCGCTCGAGCCCGACGTGGCCGAGCACCTCGCCAAAGCTTACGGCGGACGAGCCGAGACCGTGGCCCTATTGGCCCGCGATGGTTTAGGCCAACGCCTGGCGCCGAATCATCCCCACATCGAAGCCGAGGTGCTCTACGGCGTCCGCCAAGAGCTCGGCGCCTCGGCCGTCGACGTCCTGGCTCGCCGAACTCGCCTGGCCTTCCTCGATATCGCCGCTTCGCGCCATGCCCTGCCGCGGGTTTTGGCCATCCTCGGCGATGAGCTGGGTTGGGATCCGGAACGCCGCGAAGCCGAAGCCCTCAAGTTCGAAGAATACCTGGCCGACCTGCCCGATCTCATACCCGGGGCCGGCGGCGCCTCCCCCCAACTACGTTCCGCTTAATCAAGGAGAACAGGAATAAGCCATGACCGGTCCCGTTTCCCAATTCATCAAGAAGCATTATCGCCATTTCAACTCCGCCGCCCTGGTCGACGCCGCCGAAGGCTATGCCAAGCATCTCGAGAAGGACGGGAAGATGTTCGTCACCCTGGCCGGAGCGATGAGCACCGCCGAGCTCGGGCTCTCGCTGGCCGAAATGATCCGCCAGGACAAGGTCCACGGGATCTGCTGCACCGGTGCCAACCTCGAGGAGGACGTCTACAACTTGGTGGCCCACGATCATTACCGGCGGATTCCGAACTACCGCGACTTGACGCCCCAGGAAGAGCAGGCCCTGCTCGACAAACACTTGAACCGCGTCACCGACACCTGCATCCCGGAGCACGAAGCGATGCGGGTCATCGAAAAGATTTGCGTCGATGCTTGGCAGGAAGCTGAAAGCAAAAACGAGCGCTATTTCCCCCATCAGTTTTTCTACAAAATCCTATTGTCCGGAAAATTGAACAGCTCCTACCAGATCGAGCCCAAGGACAGCTGGCTCTTGGCGGCGGCCGAAAAGAATTTGCCGATGATCGTTCCGGGTTGGGAAGACTCGACCTTGGGCAACATGTACGCCGCCCACGTCATCGAAGGCGACGTCAAGAAGGTTCATACGGTTAAGACCGGCATCGAGTACATGATCGAGCTCGCCGACTGGTACACCAAGCTCACCAAGAATCATTCCTTGGGCTTTTTTCAAATCGGCGGTGGCATCGCCGGCGATTTCCCGATCTGCGTCGTCCCGATGCTGCACCAAGATTTGCAGCGCCCCGAGGTTCCGCTCTGGGGCTACTTCTGCCAGATCAGCGACTCGACGACCAGCTACGGCTCCTATTCCGGCGCGGTCCCCAACGAGAAAATCACCTGGGGCAAGCTCGGCATCGACACGCCCAAGCACATCATCGAGTCCGACGCGACTATCGTGGCGCCGCTGATTTTCGCGTATTTGCTGGGATGGTAGGGCATGACCTACTTTCTCCTCAAAACCCTGATCAGCGCCCTGGCCATCGCCGGCATCTCCGAGCTCGCCAAGCGCTACGGTTGGTTCGCCAGCATCCTGGCCTCGCTCCCACTCACCTCGATCCTGGCCATGGTCTGGCTCTATCACGACACCCGCGACGTCGAGAAAGTCTCCCGGCTCTCGATCGGCGTCTTCTGGATGGTCGTGCCTTCGCTCGGCTTCTTCCTCATCCTGCCGCTGCTGCTCAAGCACCTGCCCTTCGCCGCCGCGATGCCCTTGGCCTGCGCGACGATGGTCCTTTTCTATTTTCTCTACGCGGCCCTCTTGGCCAAGCTCGGAATCCGAATTTAGAAGGTTGTGGATTTAACCTCGGCATCCTAAAATGGTCCCTCATTTCGACAAGGAGGCTTCCCCATGGGCATCATGAACTTCCTCAAGAACCAGGCGATCGAAGTCATCGAGTGGACCGACAATTCCGGCGACACCTTGGTCTACCGTTTTCCGGTCCACCAAAACGAGATCAAGATGAAAGCCAAGCTGACGGTCCGCGAGGGCCAGAACGCCGTCTTCGTCAGCCAAGGCCAGATCGCCGACGTCTTCAAGCCCGGGATGTACACGCTGGAGACCCAGAACATCCCGATCCTGACCAAGATCCTCTCCCTGCCCCATGGCTTCAATTCGCCCTTCAAGGCTGAGGTCTATTTCGTCAGCACTCGCCAGTTCACCGATCAGAAATGGGGAACCAACAACCCAATCATGCTCCGGGACAAAGAGTTCGGCATGATCCGGCTCCGCGGCTTCGGCATCTACTCGATCAAGGTCACCGATCCGGCGGTCTTCATGAAAGAGATCGTCGGCACCGACGGTCACTTCACCACCGACGAGATCACCGGCCAGCTCAAGCGGACGGCGGTCAGCGGCTTCAGCGACTTCGTCGCGACCTCGGGAATCTCGGCCCTTGACCTAGCCACCCACTATGACGAGCTCGGCGCCGGCCTGAAGGAGAAGCTCCAACCCGAATTCAAGAACTACGGCCTCGAATTGGTGAAGTTCATCGTCGAGAACCTCTCGCTGCCCGAAGAAGTCGAGAAGATGATCGACAAGCGGACCCAAATGGGAGTGGTCGGAAATCTTCAGCAATACACCCAGTTCCAAACCGCCCAAGCCATCGAAGAGGCGGCCAAGAATCCCGGCGGGATGGCCAGCATGGGTCCGGCGATGGGCGCCGGCTTCGCGATGGCCAACCAGATGGCCCAGAGCATGAACGCGACGGCCCAGCCGCAGGCGCCGGCGGCGGCACCGGCCGGGGCCGCGGTGGCCGGAGCCAAATTCTGCGCCGAATGCGGCGGCACCTTGCCGGCCGAGGGCAAATTCTGTCCGAATTGCGGTAAACCCCGAGGATAACGATGGCCTTGGAAATCGAATCCGAGGTTGCGGAGCCTGCCTCGAAGGCGACCGACAGCTTTCCCTGCTCGGTCTGCGGTGGCCAGCTGACTTTCGATCCCGGCTCTTCCCAACTGAAGTGCCCTTACTGCGGATCGCTGCAGCAAGTCCCCGAAAGCGCCGAAGCCAAAGTCGTCGAGCACGATCTCGAGACCTACCTCAGCGGGCACAGCACCAAGAGCTGGGGCCTGGAGATGACCGAGCTCCGCTGCGCGGGCTGCGGCGCCGCCACCGAGACCAGCGACAAGTTCACCTCGCTCAACTGCCCCTTCTGCGACAAGCCGCTGGTGGTGAGCGACGCGACCCAGGCCCAGGACTTCATCCGGCCCGAAAGCGTTCTGCCCTTCACCATCGATTTCGGAAAAATGACCGAAGGGCTGCGAGCCTGGCTTGGCCGGCGCTGGTTTGCGCCCAACGACTTGAAGAATTTTTGGGAGAAGGGAAAGATCCGCGGCGTCTACCTGCCCTTTTGGACCTTCGACGCTCAGGCCTCCACGACATGGAGCGCCGAGGCCGGTCACTATTATTACGAACGCCAGGGCGACCGGCGGGTACAAAAGGTCCGCTGGGAATCGGCCTCGGGGGCCCGCGAGGATAGCTTCGACGACACCTTGATCCCGGCCTCGGCCGGCCTCAACATTCAAAAGATCCGCTCGCTCCAGCCTTACCGAACTCA